>JBBTYM010000049.1:0-4035 GCA_038061765.1 Patescibacteria group bacterium | reverse complement strand
GCGTGGACGTGGAAGAAGCGGCCGCGGGCGAGATCGTGGCGATCGCGGGCATCCCTGATATTTCTATCGGCGAGACGATAGCTGACCTTCTCAACCCCATGCCGTTGCCGGTGATCGCGATCGATGAGCCGACGATCAAAATGACATTTGGTGTGAACACCTCGCCGGTATCGGGCAAAGAAGGGCAGTATTGTACCTCGCGCAATTTGAAAGAACGGCTCGAGCATGAGCTGGAAACCGATGTCGCGCTTTCGGTGGCGCCGACGGACTCAGCGGATAAGTGGGTAGTCGCGGGCCGCGGCGAATTGCACCTTGCTATTCTCATCGAAAAAATGCGCAGAGAAGGATACGAGCTTGAAGTATCCAAGCCGGAAGTTATTTTTAAAGAAGTGGAAGGGAAAACAATGGAGCCGGTGGAGCTTGCGTCTATCGAAGTGCCGGAACAATTTTCAGGAACGGTGATCGAAATGATGGGTAAGCGCCTCGGACAGATGAAAGATATGAAAGTGGACCGCACTATCGCGTTCATGGATTTCGCCGTGCCGACGCGCGGACTTATCGGCATCCGCAATCAATTCCTCACGGCGACCAAAGGAACAGGGATATTTAATACTATATTTTTGGGGTACGAGCCGTTTGCGGGCGCGCTTGATGCGGGCGCGCATGGTTCGTTGATCGCCTCGGAATCGGGCACATCGACGGCGTATTCGATGATGAATGTGCAAGGACGGGGCACGCTCTTTATCGCTCCCGCGACGGCTATTTATGAAGGCATGATCGTAGGAGAGAACGCGAAGGCGGAAGATCTTATCGTGAACGTTTGCAAGTTGAAAGAATTGACGAACTTCAGAACGAAAGATGTCGGTGTCGGCGATCATTTGGATGTGCCGCATTTGATGGGGCTTGAAGATGCGCTTGATTATATCGGCGATGATGAACTCGTAGAAATAACGCCCAAGAACATCCGGCTTCGCAAGAAGCTACTCACGGATGCCGATCGGCGCAGAGCAAAAAAAGGATAAATAAGGGTAGTGTTGACGGATTCTTGTTCTCTGTGGTACATAAACGGTATTGGAACATTGAAAACTCATGAAGGGAGGTCCCTATGAACTGTATTTACGATATCATCGGCGAATTAAAAGTGAATGAGATCTGCGAACATTTCAGATTGTCCCATGCGGACAGAACAGCTCTTGGAGATATCTTTGTCCGATGTGATGCGGTTGAAAAAATTCTCGAAGGAAAAGGAGAAGATATTATTTGCGATGCGAAAGAGGATATTATCGCAAACTCACTCAAGGGGAGTCCTCACGGCGCTGTGCTTTTATACGCGATCATCTCGATCTGCGACGAGTTCAGACGTATAAAAGATGCGGTCTATCAGTTAAAGGACCTTCAGCAAGGAGCGTTGCATTAGCGACAAAAAAGCCCTCTCACGAACGTGAGGGGGCTTTTGTATCTTGTTCTTGTACGCGGGCAAGAGTATTATATATGTATAATGAGCGTACTAATTGCGAATATATGACCAAGCATGAATTAAAGATCAACGGCATCAAGTGGGTGTATATCAATAAACCATCCGCAAAAGACATCGAGCAGATCAAAGAAATCTACCCGTTCCATCCGCTCGTGATGGAGTCGATCGTTACGCCGACATTTCATCCGTTTATCGAGGACTTTGAAGGGCACCTTTTTCTTATCTTGCATTTCCCCATTATTTATCCCGGGCATCAGGCAAACAAAATAGCCGAAATCGATTTTTTGATCACTAAAAAGACCTTGGTGACCATCACGTATATCGATTTTCCGCGGTTCGACCAACTATTCCGCGCGCTCCTGGGAGACGCGCAATTACAGGAGCAATTCACGAAGATGCACACCGGATTCCTCTTGTATTATATTATCGACCGCCTTTTCCAGGCGCATATGAAAGACCTCGACTTCCTTGAGAAGGAAGTGACGCGCATCGAGGATAAAATTTTTGAGAAACATGGGCGGCTTACCATTGAAGACATCTCGAACGTACGCCGCGACATCGTTGATTTTCGGAGGCCGCTGAAGTCCCAGCTTTCTGCGCTCGCATCATTTCGCGATAAGGCGGAGAAGTTTTACGGGAAAGATTTCGGGCCGTATCTTTTGGACCTCTCTGTGAACGAAGAGCGTATTATCACTCTGATCGAAAATCAAAAAGAAATGATGGACGTGCTGTATGAAACGCAGACGTCGCTGATGGCTGATCATATTTCACAGATCATGCGGGTGCTCACTATTTTTTCTGCGATTATTCTCCCTCTTTCGCTGGTGACGTCAATTTGGGGCATGAACCATGAAATAATGCCATTGCGCGAAGGACCGTACGCGTTTTGGATCGTGGTGATACTTATGGTGCTTGTCGGCGCGGGGCTGTTGTTCTTCTTCCGCAAAAAGCGGTGGTTATAAATTTTTTAACTGCTTGTTTATGCCGCCATCTTTGGCAACCCTTTCTTTTATCTTAACGGAAGCCACGACTACGCTATCGCTCCGCTGGACTGCTGTTTGTGTGCCAATCGCTTCGCTCTTGGATAAACAGGGAGCGTAGCCCTTCATTATTATTTACATATAAGGGCGTGAGAGGATTAAAGAAAGGGTTGCCAAAGATGGCGGCCAAGGACGTGGGGTGATTTCATAATGTAAACAACTATGTATTCCTGGGCTTTTTTTGCGCTATTGTCTGCGGGGTTTGCCGCGCTTGTGGCGATATTCGGCAAGATCGGACTTACGGGCATTGATACGACGCTCGCAACGACGGTGCGCGCGGTCATTATGGCGGCGTTCCTTGTTGTAGTTGCTTTTTCGTTGGGGAAAGTGGGAATGCTTTCCACGCTTTCGGGGAAAGCGCTTGTGTTCATTGCGTTGTCGGGCGTGGCGGGCGCGCTGTCGTGGCTCTTTTATTTCTTTGCCCTGCAGAAAGGTCCGGCATCCGGCGTGGCGGCGCTTGATCGTTTGAGCGTGGTGTTCGTGCTTGTGCTCGCCGTGCTCTTTTTGGGCGAGCATTTCACCATAAAAGCCGTGGCAGGTGCGGTGCTGGTGGCCGCCGGAGCGGTGTTGATGAGTTGGTAGCACGGGGGTATACTAGAGGTAGTATTATGTAATCATAATTATATGAACGAACAGATAAAAAATACGCTTGGTGGGGTGATGATCATCGTTGCGGTGGTGGCAACTTACGCGGCCGCAAGTTATGTCGCGTCATATTCCAAGTCGGTAGACCCATCGTCGTTTCGTAATTTCTCGGTTTCCGGAGACGGCAAGGCGATCGGCGTGCCCGATGTAGCGCAAGTTGTTTTTAGCGTTATCACGGAAGGCGGAAAAGATATCGGCAAACTTCAGCAGGAAAATACCGCAAAAGTGAATGCAATCAACGCGTTCGCGAAAGAGCAAGGCATCAGTGACAAAGACATCCGTACGCAGGGTTATAATATCGACCCGCGGTATCAATATTTTTCATGTCCTCAAAATGGGGGAGCATGCCCTCCGGCAGAGATCGTCGGGTACACCATCAATCAATCGGTGCAGGTAAAGATACGCGATTTTACCAAGATCGGCATTTTGCTTTCCGGGATGGTAGAGAAAGGCGCGAATTCCGTTTCCCAGCTGACGTTTGCGATCGATGACCCGACCGGCGTGCAAAACGACGCGCGCGCGGAAGCGATCGTGAAAGCGCGGCAGAAGGCGGAGGGGCTTGCCGCCGCTGGCGGGTTCCGGCTCGGCAAGTTGCTTTCTATAGAAGAATCATCATCTATGCCGCCATATCCGTATCCTGTCTATGAACGCGCAATGGGTATGGGTGGTGGAGGCGTGACGCCGTCTATCGAGCCCGGCTCGCAGGAGATTTCAGTGAGCGTGACACAGCGCTACGAGATCAAATAGATAGTATAGTATGTCTTGCGCGCGAGTCCCGCTTCTATCGTCGGGACTCGCTTTGCATCTATGAAGCGATCTAAAAAACTTACCACGGCGTTTTTTCGGCGGCCGACGCTTGCGGTGGCGCGCGAC
>JBBTYM010000048.1:0-1822 GCA_038061765.1 Patescibacteria group bacterium | reverse complement strand
TAGCGCCGCGCTGCGTTGTATATGGGGCCACCGCGCTCGCGATGATGCATGTACACCAGCGCCTTAAGCGCCCGTTTGGAGGTGCAGTAATTCGGGTACGGGAATGCCTTCCAACCCATCCTGATCAGGTTTTTCTCAAACCCGATCTCTTTCATACTCGTGTATGACTGCATCCCGGTGGCACACGCCATTGGGCTCACCTCGTCGTAGTCACAAACCACAACAAGGTCGGGCTGTTTGCAGAGACAGATCTCTCTGCAATCCTTATGAGTAGTCACAAGGCACTCTCCCTCATCCTGCAGCGCTTCAAGCACCGCAGCCCTTACCAATGTCCTCTCTTCGGCGCTATCCGCAACAATCAACACTTTCATTTCCTGCCTCCTTTGGTTTGGTTTTGTTTTTTAATAAAGTACAACGCTCCCTTTCAAAGCCCTGAGCTTGTCGAAGGGCTTTGAAAGGGAGGCCACGAAACGTCGTGACCTCGATGGCGGGAAAGTTGGCAGGGTGTCCTGCAGATTGGTTCTGCGGAATACTACTTTAGTTGCTATTATATCAGATTTACAGTTTTTGTCAATAGCGCTATTTGAGCTTATAATATGCCCTGTTCTCCACCCGCAGGTCGATGTATTCAAGATTAGGCGCCTGGTCTTTTATCTCTGCTACAAGAAGGTTTTTGAGGATCTGCGCCTGCAATTCCGCGTCCTGCTTCATACTGAACCATATCGTGAACCCTTCTTGCGTGCGCGCCTCCACATCGCCATACTCATTTAAAAACACAAATGTTTCAATGGTGATCCATGCCTTCTCGCGCGCATCCCGTTTCACGCGCGTAATGAAGTCCATCGCTTCAACGGAATATTTTTGCATAGGAAAACCGGTGATTGCAGAAAGCGATTCTTCTTCGACGCGCAGTACCGATGCGCCGACGATACGCGGCGCCACTGCAAATACTACGCCCACCTTATCAAGATACATACATGCGTCCTGTTCCTTTTTTCCGCACACGATTCCTGCGGGCTCACGCTCGACGATAGCAACCGCGATCCTTGCTCCCCATATTTTTCTATCGACATCGATGCTGTCGATGGCGGGGAATTTTTCCTTAATTGCACGCGCCGCTTCATGAGTAGGAAATATCAAAAAGTTTTTATCGCTGGAAAAAACGAGCGACCGCTCATTGAACATGTCCGCGACAACCGCGCGCACGGCGTCTTCCTGGATCTTTTCCGCGCCCGAAACCGTGATGCCGCGGATATCGCAATATCCGCTGAAAAAAAGAAAATAAAAAACACCGATGAAAATGGACACAAAAAAAGAGCTGTACAGTATCAGCTTCTTTTTTTGCTTGTGAGCTCTTTTTTGTTTGAGATGATCGTGGACGCTTATATGATGCGCCATACCGCAATATTATCGTTTAATTTCCGTAATGCCTCCCATATATGGTTGTAACGCCGCGGGGATGCCAATAGTGCCGTCTTTGCGTTGATAATTTTCCATGATAGCAATAAGCATTCTCCCGATGGCAAATGCGGTGCCATTCAGCATATGCACGTATTCCGGCTTCTGTTGACCGCTTCTGAAGCGCACGTTCAACCGCCGCGCCTGAAAATCAGTGGTATTTGATGCGGAATGCGTTTCGCGATATTCGCCCCTTCCGCCGTTTTGTCCCGGCATCCACGCTTCAACATCAAACTTCGCCGCGGCAGGCATACCAAGATCTGCCGAACAGATATCAAGCACATGATACGGTATCCCGAGTGCCTGCATCATGCGTTCCTCAAGTGCGAGTAAAAGCTTATGCTCTTCTTTTGAACGGTCAGGA
>JBBTYM010000047.1:0-6586 GCA_038061765.1 Patescibacteria group bacterium | reverse complement strand
TTGTCCACCATTTCAAACGAACTGAAAAACGAGGTGTCCTCGCCGATAATGGCAAAGATCCTGTCGTTGGGAATCACCACAAGCGCATCAACATTCTCTTTTAAATTGACCAGCCCCTCCTCCGCAAGCTTCGTGCGCTGTGCTCCTTCAAAGGTAAATGGTTTGGTGATCACCGCGATAGTAAGCGCGCCCAAGCTCCGCGCGATGTCTGCCACGACCGGCGATGCGCCGGTACCCGTGCCACCGCCAAGACCGCACGTGACAAACACGAGGTCCGCGCCTTTAAGCACCTCTTGTATCTCCTCGCGGGATTCTTCCGCCGCCTGCTTGCCGAGATCCGGGTCCATGCCGGCGCCGAGCCCGCGCGTAATATTTTTGCCGATATGGATTTTGGTCTGTGCCTGCGCGTAATGCAGGTCCTGCGCGTCGGTATTGATCGCAATAAACTCCACGCCGCGCATTTTGTCGTTCACCATGCGCGTAATGGCATTGTTGCCGCCGCCGCCGACACCCACCACTTTTATTTTCGCAAATGTTTCCAAATCGGGTTTGAGACGAGCCATAAAACTTCTATTCTTTCATTATAATAATCTACCTTGCGCGGTTGCGCAAGGAACGGCTACGGCAGGAACATCCGGAGCGCTTTTCTCCCCGCCCGCGTCAATTGACCCCACACCCCCGGTCCGGCGATCACCGGAGGAACTAAGCTGGTTTCGGTGAGAAGACACAGACCAACTGCCGTGGCGTACTGAGGAGACGCGAGCTGGTCCACCACGCCGTCAACGCGGTCAGGAACGCCCACGTGCGCGGGCAATTTCAGCCGCTGTTTTGCAAACTCAACCATACCGCTCATCTGCGCGCCGCCGCCGACGATCACCACGCCTCCGGGGAACAGTACTTGTTTGGTTATTTTCTTCAGTTCTTTTTCTACGAGATCGAATAATTCGTCCATGCGCGCCTCAATGATCTCGGCGACCTCTTTTCTTGAAATATTATCTATATTCTCTCCGCCATTGTCGGCGGTAATGTGGATCATTTCCTTCCGGTTGATGGCATCAGGCCTGCACACGCCGTAGCGCACCTTGATCATCTCCGCCACATCGATATCAACCTGAAGTCCGATCGCGATATCATTGGTAATGTGCGCGGCACCCACCGGCAAGATTGCCGCGTGGATCATACTCCCCTCTTCGAACGCCGCGATACCGGACGTCGTGCCGCCAATATCGAGTAATAGCACGCCGAGTTCTTTTTGACGCTTAGAAAGCACTGCTTGCGCCGCGGCAACGGGCGCCGCGACAAACCCGTCAATGTCGACACCCGCTGTTTCAACGCATTTTACCAGATTGCGGATCACCGGCGCGGAACATTCAATAATGACGACATTCGTTTCGAGCCGCTTGCCGTGCATCCCTACCGGGTCTTGAATACCGCTTTCTCCGTCCACAATATATTCTTTCGGAAGCACATGGAGGATCTCTTTGTTGGGCGGCATGGATATCGATTGCGCCTGCGCCACCACCCGCGCGACATCGTCTTCCGATATTTCTTCGTCCGCGCGAGACACCGAAACAATGCCTTTTGAATATCGTGAAGAAACATGCGAGCCGGATACGCTCACATACACCGAGTGCACGGTATGCCCCGCTGCGTGCTCCGCCATTTTGATCGATTCTTTTATCGCGCCGGCCGCTTCATCGCTGTCGACGATGACGCCTTTCCGTACACCCACCGACGGGACCTCGCCAACGCCGACAAGCGAAAGCTGTTCGCTTCCTCTTTTTTTATGGGCAATAACGGTTCTGATCGCGCTTGATCCGATATCAAGACCGCAAATGATGGTATCTCGTGCCATACGTCGTGAAATCTACAATGGGGAACTTACGTATTTGATAACTTTTTTTTGAATCGCTTCCGTGCGTTGTGCATCTTTCGTCGATCGTTCGTGATCAATGCCGGCAAGATGTATCGCGCCATGCGCCGCAAGTGTAATAATATGTTCTCTCCCCTGCACGCCAAGCGCTCGTGCTTGTGCGTATGCGTACGGGAGACAGATCACAATTTCTCCGAGATGCTCCGCTCCGCGAGGGAAGCGCATATCCGCGCGCCCGCCCTCCGCGAACCGAAACGACAGCACATCGGTGACTTTATCCTCTCCTTTCCATTCGCGCTCAAGTAAGCGTATCGCTCGTTCCGAAACCATCACCACGCTCACTTCAACGTTCCCGCGAACGCCCGCATATGCAAGCGCGCAAGACACCGCTTCTTTCACTGCGCTGATATGCGCTCTTTTCGTGGTGGTGTTGCGTACCGCAACGTCAGCGTGTACCTTCATTTTATCCTAAAAGCTTTTTCTTGACAATTTGTGAGACCAACGCCATATCCGCGCGCCCTTTCAGATCCTTGGACAACAACCCAAGCACCTTCCCCATATCCTTCTCGCTTACTGCGCCTGATTTCACGACCGCATCCGCAACCAGCGGCAAAAGCTCATCTTCTGTGAGCTGTGCGGGCAGATATGCCATGAGCGAAGCAAGCTCCTGTTCTTCTTTGTCGGCAAGCTCGTGGCGCTCTGCCGCGCGAAACTGTGTTATGGAGTCCCTCCGCTTTTTTACTTCAGAACTGATACCATCCATCACTTCGTCGTCAGTTGGTGGCGTATCTTTTTTTCCTTTCTCGATCGCTTTATTCTGGAGCGCGGATTTGAGCATCGCAAGCGTGCCGCGTTTTACCGCGTCGCCCGATTTAAATGCGTCTTTGAAATCCGCAAGGATTTTTTCGTACAGTGTCATAATATAATTTCAAAAATTGCTTTGCATTACAAAGCGTCAGATTCGAGGCGCGCCGAGTATCGAAGCTGAAGCTGTACTTATCAGTACAGCGAGGCAAGACACGGAGGCGGAACGAAGAAGGTGACACTTTGTAATGCAAAGATTAATCTTCGAGCTTGCCGAGCTTATACAGCCGTTCGCGTTCGCGCATAACGTTTGATCTTCGCACTGCCGCAAGCTGTTTCTCTCGCCGTGTCTTTACATCTTGGCGAAATCGAAGACGTCGTGATTTCTTCAGCACGCCACTCAACTGCACTTTCTTTGTAAAGCGTCGTAAAAATGCGCCGATCGATTCTCCTTCTTTTCTTTTTGCTTCTATCATACAGAGGCCACCTCCTTTTTTCCTTCTGGGTCGTCCGGCCACGCGAGCAGGTGCATATGCACATGATCGATAAGCTGACCGCCCTTTCGCTCGACATTGAACGCAACTTTGTATCCGTCCTTTACACCCATCTTCTCCGCCACCGTCTGCGCCGCAAAAAACAGCGACGCGATGACTGTCGTATCTGCTTCGGTAATATCATTCACTGAACGGATATGTTTTTTAGGAACAACCAACACATGCACTGGTGCTTTCGGACGGATATCCTGAAACGAAACTACCGCATCATTCTCAAAAATGATGTCGGCAGGGATCTTTTTATTCACGATGTCGCAAAAAATGCAGGTCATTTTTTCAGTCGTTCTTTTATTACTTTCACCACTTTTTCTATTTCAATCGATTCCTGCGCGCCGGTTTCCATTTCGCGCAATAAGATAACACCGTCGATCGCTTCTTTCTGGCCCAAGATCAAGCTCATCTTTACGCCCAAACGGTCTGCCGAGCGTAGCTGCGCCTTAATACTGTCTTTCCCGAACGATTCGGCCACCACGATACCCGCCTTGCGAAGTTCCTCAAACAACCGCAAGCTTTTTTTCTTGCTCAATGCGCCAAGCTGGACCAAGAATACTTCCGGCTTATACAACGGCGGTGCTTTGATGCCTTGTTTTTTCATGACGCCGATGAGCCGCTCCATACCAAGCCCCGCACCCACCGCTGGCGTTTCTCTGCCGCCGAGCGTTTTTGCGAGATAATCATACCGCCCTCCGCCGCCAAGCGCGAGCTTCGCGCGCTGATGCGTTTTCTCGTTTCCTCCTTCAATGTGTTCGTCTTCCAAAAATACTTCAAACACCGTTTTGGTGTAATAATCAAATCCGCGCACGAGGTGCGGATTCAGCACGTATGGCACGCCTGTCTCGTCGAGATATTCAAGCACATTTTTAAAATGGTCGTGACACTCCGAACAAAGATGATCGATTAAATTAGGCGCATTCACTCCCATCTGTTCGCACTTTTCCTCTTTGCAATCAAGCAGTCGCAACGGGTTCTTTTTGATCCGCCGCTTGCAGTCCTTGCACAACTTCCCCGTGCGCGAGCGATAATACCGCAACAATTGCGCGCGATACGTCGGGCGGCATTTCGCGCACCCGATGCTGTTGATCTCGATACTAAGGTTTTTCAACCCAAGCTCCTCTCCCATCACCAGATACATATGAATAACCTGCGCGTCATACACGGGATCCTGATCGCCGATAATCTCAAACCCCGCTTGATGATGTTGCCGGTACCTCCCCGCCTGGGGCTGTTCATACCGAAACATCGGCGCAATGTAATACAATTTCACCGGCTGCGGCAACTGCGCCATGCCGTGCTCCAAAAACGCGCGCATCACGCCGGCGGTGCCTTCCGGCCGAAGAGCAAGCATATCGCCGCCTTTCGATTTGAACACATACATTTGCTTTTCTACGACGTCGGCGGTCTCACCGGCGGCCAACGCGTAAATATCCGCATCTTCAATGATGGGCGTATCGATGCGTTCAAACCCATAGCCGAGCGCCACGCGCGCGATCACCTTGCGCACCTTCTCCCAATATTTCTGGTCTTCGGGAAGAATATCGAACGTTCCTTTCGGCGACTGAAATTGTTTTTTCCCTTTTACGGTCATGCCAATGTGATTATAATTAAAACGCTTCCATTTTCTGGAACGGAAACGCGCGCAACAATACTTTGCCGACGATGAACTCGCGCTTCAGTGCGCCCCACCGCCGCGAATCAGACGACGCATCTCGGTTATCCCCCATCACGAAATATTCATCGGCGCCGAGCGTTGTCGTCATATTGCCGTATTCTTCGCTCACCGGCAAATATTCTTCAGAAAGCGCGAACCCTTCCGGATTCTCTTTGTTCTTTACCGTGATGCCTTTATTATCAAGCACGAGAATTTCCCCCGGCAAGCCCACGATGCGTTTGATGTAGAACTGCTTCGTATTATACGGGTAGTGAAATACGATCACATCGCCGCGCTTGGGCGAGCCGGTGAGATAGCTTATCTCGTCGATGATAAGATAGTCGCCGTTTTGGAACGTCGGCTCCATGGAGGCGCCGAGCACGAAAAATGGCTGTACGACAAAATACCTGATCGGGATAATGATCAGGAGCGAGACGAGCACGAGCTTGAACGTCTCAAATAAAAAAGCGCCAAGTGCCTTAAGCGTCATAGCGCGATGATATCACAAAAAACCGCTTTATGCAACATGGCGTTCTGCGATGACGATATATAAATAATACGGTTTCCCCCCAAACATATAAAAGAAAAGACCCCATATCCTTAGAAGGATATGGGGGTCTGCGAAATCGCCAACCTCTTATGGATAATTGAAATAAGAGGGCCGGAGGGTCGCGTTCTTTAACCCTCCCTTTTCAACCACACTAAGGACGTTGGGCGGTCCTTCGGTTGATTTTTCAACGAGGACCATATCTTTGGGGAGGACATAGCATTTCTGCGATCCCTCTCTCTCCAGAAGCATATGGAGATATGTCTGTTCGTTTTTTGAAACATCTGTCATGCCCACAAGCGCGTATGTGCCGCTTGCTATGTCCTGCTTTGGAACACCCATGTCATCGCGAAAAAAGACACTGGCACCGATAAGAATGGTGGAAAGAAAAACAAGGGCAACCCCTCCTTTATCTTTTTTTGAATCAAGATAAATCATTGTTACAAGAAGAAAAAATCCTCCGCAAGCAAGAAATAAGACCCATAACCACAGCATACCATCCTCCTTTACCCGAAAGGGCGTTTACAATTTTCAAATAGCTGTTTTATGTTTAACACTAGCATACTTAAAAATCATGACTTGTCAAGGTTCTGTGCGGTCATCCTTTTTGTTATGATGAGCGTATGAAAGCTGTTTCTCTTATTCTCAAACTTGCCGCTGTTGGCGTACTTGCCGCGGCGGTATTTTTCATACGCCCTTCGGCTATCTCGGACGATCGCGCGCCGTCGCACGAACCGCCACTGTCGCTGACCAAAATAGCTTTCAATTTTCTTGCAGACACCAAAAGCCCGCTTGAAGGAGAAACACGCGACCGCATCAACGTTCTCCTTCTCGGCATGCCGGGCGTCCCTCATCCTGCGCCGTTTCTTACCGATACTATTATTGTCCTAAGCATCAAGCCGAGCACACACCAGCTTGCGCTTCTTTCTTTGCCGCGCGACCTATTAATAGAACTGCAAAATGGCGGACGCACAAAGATCAACGCCTTATTTGCGAAAAACGGTAAAGACCCGTCATTGCTTGCGCAAAAAATAGAAACGATCACCGGCCAGCCCATCGATTATTATTTCATCATGGACGTCAGCAGCGTGGAGCAGATCGTCGATTCGCTCGGCGGGCTGAATGTGCTCGTGCCCGATGCTGTGAACGACCCCGCATTC
>JBBTYM010000046.1:0-7026 GCA_038061765.1 Patescibacteria group bacterium | reverse complement strand
GACGGCGGTTTTGATCAAGCTTGATTCGGAAGGACCCGTATTTGTCGCGCTTGACCGCATTACATTAGGAAAGAAATTTGCGATGTATAAATTCCGTTCCATGGTGGATAACGCGCACGAAATGAAAGACCAGCTCACAGAGTTCAACGAGCGCAAGGACGGCGGGCCATTATTCAAAATGCATGATGATCCGCGGATAACACGCGTCGGGCGATTCTTACGCAAAACACGCATCGACGAATTACCCCAGCTTTTTAACGTGCTCAAAGGAGAAATGAGTTTAGTAGGGCCACGCCCGCACGAGCCGGAAGAAGTGGGGCAATACGAGCGGCATCATAAAAAATTGCTGGTGGTCAAGGCGGGCATGACCGGCATGGCGCAGATCTCGGGGTCTTCGAATCTGCCATTTGAAGAAGAGGTCAAACTCGATACCTATTATATTGAAAACTGGTCGTTGTTTTTGGATATCAAGATATTGCTGAAAACGATAATACTTGTGTTTCGCGACCGGTCAGCGTGTTAATGAAAACCATGAACGACTTTTCTGCTGAAAAACAAAAAAGAGAAAGAAGTGCGCCCGAGATGCTCGAGCGCGATGTGCCGTTTGATGTAGAACGCGAATGGGAAGAATCACGGTTTGCCCGGGTTTATCTCGAACACACCAATCAGCAGAGCAATATATATTTTGAACAGCATCAGCGCGAACGCGCACAACAAACGCCGCAATGGCAGCGCAGTGCCGTACGCGAGCCGCGTGCGTCAGCGTTTTCTTTTGTGTGGCGTTTTATAAGCATAAGCGCGTTTGGTGGCGCATTGCTTGTCGCTGTTGTGGGCGCAGCATGGTGGTGGAACGGAGGCGTGAAAATAGCGCCGGCATTCGCTGATGCGCGCGGCGTGTATGAAGACATCCTATCTGCCCAGCAGGAGTTTTCCGAGTTGCATTTTGAACAAGCGATGTTTTCGTTTCATGCCGCCTATGAACGCATTGTACAGCGCAGTCAGGACAGCAATGCGCTTGCCGCGTATGCGCAGGGCGCGCTGGCTTCTTTATTACAGCGAGGAGAGGGAGGGTTTGTTGCGGATGTGGCGCTTGAACAAGGCGCGTATGACGCGGCAGAAAAACTTACTCAAGGAGTAGCGCCGCTGTTTCAAATATCGCTCGCTTCTTTTTTTCATATTGCAGACACGTATGAGCACGAGGTGGCTGGGGAGTTGATCGGCGATGCGTTGCTTGCGATGCGCGATGCACAGGGCATGCTTCGTAAAGCGCATGACGCTATTATCGCTACAGGAGAGCGCGAAGATTCTTCCATAGAGATGCGCGAGCGCGTCGCCGCATTCGCCCCCCCGCTTTCGTTGGTATCCGCGCGCACAAAACAGCTCATCGCGCAATTAAAATTCGCCGTATGGGCGCTTGGCATGGAGCGGCCCCGGAAATTCCTGGTGATCGCGCAAGATAGCGCGGTCGCGCGCCCGACCGGCGGCGTTATTCGTTCCGTGGGAGTCATTACCGCGCGCGCCGGCGCGATCACCGACATTGTTTTTGATGATGTGTATGGCATCGACGGTCAGTTGCAGGTGAATATGGTTCCTCCCGAGCCGATCCAGCGCTCGGCGACCGCGTGGGCGCTCCACGATGCAAATTGGTTTTTGGATTTCCCACTCTCTGCAAAAAAGATCGCGTATTTTTACGGAAAATCGGGAGGAGGCGATGTGGACGGCGTGATCGCGCTTAACGAACACGCCGTACAAGATGTCCTTGCGCTTACTGGTCCGGTGCGGGGAGATAACGGCGCGTTGGTCAATAGCGAGAATCGTGAACGGCTTACGAATAAAGATGTGTTGCGCGCGCTTACCGATGTGCTTCCAACGCTTTCAGGAAGCAATGCTCGTGCGCTTGCGCAGGTATTTCAAGAAGGTCTTCGTAAAAAAGATATTCTAGTGTGGCTCGCAGATCGTGATTATCAGGATATGATCGCAGAGAAAGGGTGGAGCGGCGAAGTGATCGATGAAGATGGCGCTGACTATCTTGCGGTGGTGGTAAGCGACATCGGCGGTGAGGCGGCGCATATGAAAGAAGATATATGGAAAGAAACGCATATCGCAGAAAACGGCGACATCATTAATACGGTCGCAGTGCAGTTTATGCCCGAGAACGGCACGACCGCACACCGTGAGCGGTATGTGCGGATATACGTTCCAGCCGGCGCGGAATTGCTTGAAATATCAGGACTTGAGGCCGCAACGATAATCCCGCAGATCGATTATGTGAAAGAGCGTTTTATTGTGGATGAGGATCTCTCGGCCTCGGAGCGCGCGTCGCGCGTGGACGACGCATCCGGAGTGCGTATCTTTGAAGAATCGGGGAAAACGGTATTTGGCGGATGGACGACGAAAGAGGGGAAAAATGCGACGGTCATCGTCCGTTATCGTCTGCCGTTTGCGTTTACGGACGACGTAGCGCACGCGAAGATGACGTTTATATTTCAAAAACAACCCGGGGTTCCTGCGGGAATCCATTTTTCGCTTGTGCCGCCCGAAGGCATGCAGGCGGTTGATGCGGAGGGAGGCGACCTTTCGCAGTTTTTTGCCGACGGCACGACTGATGTAATTATACGAGCAACCATCAAATGAAATGGCGTAATATTTTCAACGCAGAGTTCGATGTGATCTTTTCCGCCGCGCTGATGATTGGCTTTTTTTCTTTTTTATCAAAGGCGCTCGGCATCCTGCGCAACCGCATTTTTGCCGGTGAATTCGGCGCAGGAGATACGATGGATATGTATTTTGCCGCGTTTCTCATTCCTGACTTCCTCTACAGCTTGCTTATTCTCGGCATATTGAGCTCGGTGTTCATTCCGGTGTTTGCCGAATACGAGGCGCGCAGTAAAGAAGAAGCGTGGCGGCTTGCGAATGTCGTGCTTACGGTGTTTTGCACGGTGTTTGCGGTATGCGCTGCGATAGCCGCGGTGTTTGCGCCGTTGCTGGTTGGGCTGGTGGCGCCCGGCTTTGACGGCGAAAAGCAAGCACAGACCGCGCTGTTGATGCGCATCATGTTCTTGAGCCCCATATTGCTTGGCGCATCCAACATCATCGGCAATATGCTCCAGGCGCGTCGGCGGTTCTTTACGTTTGCGCTTGCGCCAGTCATGTATAACATCGGCATTATCTTAGGCGCGCTGTTTTTGGTGAAGCCGTTTGGCGTCGCGGGGCTTGCGCTCGGCGTCGTGCTTGGCGCACTGCTTCATTTTCTTATTCAGCTTCCCGCGGCGGCGAATCTCGGGTTTTCTTTTAAGCCGGAGTTTACGATCAGGCATCCTGGACTTATAAAGATTGCACGGCTTTCATTGCCGCGCACCGTGGGGCTTGTGGCAAACCAGCTTAATTTTGTCGTAGTCACCGCCATCGCCTCGACGGTCGCTTCGGGAAGCATCGCGGTCTTTTATTTCGCGAACGACCTACAATTTGTCCCTATCAGCATTGTCGCACTTTCGTTTGCGAGCGCGGTGTTCCCGTTTCTTGCCGCAAGTTACGCGAAAGGGGATATGGACTCATTCCTTAACAAACTGTATGACGCCATCAACCAGATCCTCTATTTTGTGATCCCTGTTTCATTATTTCTTATCCTTATGCGCGCGCAGTTGGTCCGTGTGCTGCTGGGGTACGGCCAATTCTCGTGGGAAGATACGCGCCTGACCGCGGCGGCAGTCGGTGCGTTTGCGCTCTCAATTTTTGCGCAAAGCTTGGTACCGCTTTTTTCGCGCGCGTTTTATGCGCTTCAAGATACCAAGACCCCCGTGGTCATCAACATTGCGTCAACAGCACTGAACGCCGCTCTTAGTTTTTATTTTCTTCATTTGATGACGGACGGCGGCGAATTTGCGCGCGTCGTCGGCGCAGTGTTTAAGATCTCTGATCTCGCGCACGCGCCCATCCTCGCCCTGCCACTTGCGTTCTCGTGTGCGAGCGTGATAAATCTTTTAGCGTTATATTGCGCGCTCATGCTCCGCGTCGAAAACTTTGACAGTTCGCGCATCGTTCCTTCGCTGTTTAAGATCAACCTGGCCGCGGCGTGCATGGCGGCCACGGTGTACGGGGCATTGCATATTGCCGCGCAATGGGTGAACATGCAGACGTTTCTCGGTGTATTCGTGCAAGGGGGCTTTGCGCTCCTTGCGGGCGCGGTCGTGTATGGCGCCGCATCGCACATATTGCGCATCCCGGAATTTGCTTCGGTCGTGCAGTCGTTTTCGCTTCCGGTAAAAAGAATTTTCCTTTCACGGATATTCCCGGTAAGCAGTTCAGAAGAGAAATAACCGCAATTCATTTATGGATCAGAAATATATCCGCAATTTTTGCATCATCGCGCACATCGACCACGGCAAGTCGACGCTTGCCGACCGGTTTTTAGACCTTACGGGCGCGGTAGAGAAGCGCAAGATGCAAGACCAGATGCTTGATACGATGAGCATCGAGCGCGAGCGCGGCATCACTATTAAAATGCAGCCGGTACGGATGGTCTATCGACCATCAACTGATAACCATCAACTGATAACAAATAACAAAACTCCAGAGCCCAATAGTTATAAGTCATCAGGTATGAGTTCTCAGTTATCAGATTCAGAATATATTCTGAATCTGATAGATACGCCCGGACATGTTGATTTTGGGTATGAAGTGTCCCGCTCGCTTGCTGCGGTGGAGGGCGCTATTTTATTGGTTGATGCAACCAAAGGCGTGCAGGCGCAGACGCTCGCAAATCTCGAGCAGGCGCTCGCGCAAGGACTCGTTATTATTCCTGCGGTCAATAAAATAGACCTGCCCCACGCCCGTCCGGAAGAGGCCGCAGAAGAGATCTCAAAGATCCTCGGCATTTCTCAAGACGAGATCTTATATATTTCAGGAAAAACAGGCAAAGGTGTTCCCGAACTGCTTGAAAAAGTGGTGAAGATGGTGCCGCCGCCCAAAGGAGATCCGAAGGGGCCGCTCAAGGCGCTCATTTTTGATTCGTCGTATGACTCGTATAAAGGCGTTGTGGCAAATATCCGCGTCATGGACGGCTCGGTAAAGGCGCACGAGGTCGTGCGGTTTATGATGGCGGATTCGATGTCAGAAGTAATCGAGGCAGGGATCTTCCGCCCGCAGTTTGAAGCAAAAGATATTCTTGAAACAGGAGAGATCGGATATATCGCAACGGGGCTCAAAGAGATCAACAAAGTGCGCGTCGGCGACACGGTGACGCACGAAACCGAACGCGCGCAGGGCGCGCTTGTCGGGTATAAGGAGCCGCAACGCGTGGTGTTTGCGAGTTTTTTCCCGCAGAGCGCCGATGGGTTCGATGTGCTCCGCGACGCGTTTTCAAAGCTTCGGCTTAATGACGCGTCGTTTTATTTCGAACCCGAACAGTCCGATGCGCTCGGGCGGGGCTTTCGGTGCGGGTTTTTGGGCGTGCTTCATTTGGATATCATCCGGGAACGCTTGAGCAGGGAATATGGCATCGTGCCGCTTATCACCGCGCCGTCCGTTTCGTATCGCATCACGACGCGTAGCGGAGAAGAGTACGTCGTGTATTCGCCAAGTCAGATCCGCGATGCAGGCGACGTGCTCACGATCGCCGAGCCGCACGCAAAAGTAGAAATACTGACGAGCGCGGAGTATCTCGGGCAGGTGATGCAGTTGCTGAACGAGTCGCGCGGCATATCAAAAGAAACGCAGTATGTGACCGCTGAAAAAGTACTCCTACGCTACGAAGTCCCGCTTGCTGAAGTGGTGGTTGATTTTTACGACCGCTTGAAGTCGGCAACATCCGGCTATGCGTCGCTCAATTACGAGCTGATCGGGTTTGTACCCAATGATCTGGTAAGAATGGATATTTTAGTGGCGGGGGACATGGTGGAACCGTTCGCGCAGATCGTGCCGCGCGCAGAGGTGGTGCGCAGAGGCAAAGCGCTTGTGGCGAAGCTGAAAGAAGTGCTTCCGAAACAATTATTCGCGGTGTCTATCCAGGCGGCAGTCGGCGGCAAGATCATTGCGCGGGAAGATATTTCGGCGATGCGCAAAGACGTCACCGGGTATCTCTACGGCGGCGATTATTCACGCAAGAAAAAACTGCTTGAAAAGCAGAAAAAAGGAAAACAGAAAATGAAGGCGATGGGGAAGGTTGATATCCCGCCCGATGTTTACTTCAAAGTACTGCAAAGAAGTTAGCGAGTAGAACGTAGGGATGATTCTCTACTGCCTACTCGCTAAGTTCTGCGTTCTAGGAAAGAAGCGGCAGGAGTGTGAACGCGACCATCGAGATGACGATAAGAACGACGAGAACGGTCCAGATGGTTGTTACGATTTTCTTGTGCTTTGTCATGGAATTCGATATGATATTTTTTTGATGCACTTATGAGCCGCCGTACCAAAAAAGGAAAGAAAACGATGATCATGGTGCTCGCACTTGGGGGAATCGCGAGCGTATTGGCATATAAGGTAGGGCGCGTCTCCTATGAAAAATACCAGATAACGAAGCAGATTTCAACTATCGACGGGGAATTGAAGGCGTTAAGCGCAAAAAGCGGCGACCTTAGTGCGCTTATTAAAAACCTCAATAATGATGCATATGTCGAAAAAGAAGCGCGTAAAAAGCTGAATCTTCAGAAAGAAGGGGAGAAAGCGGTGATCATTGTGGGCGGGCGCGCCACCACGATAAAAAAGAAAGAGAGCACACAAAGTGCGGCAGAGAACAAAGAGTCAAATCCCCGGAAATGGTTCCGCACTCTTTTTGGAAAATAGGAAATGTGCCCCATCACGCACTACTCTTTCTTTAATCCTCTCACGCCCTTTATTATATAATAGTTATTGAAGAGCTACTCTTCCGTTAAGATATTCCCGTTTTATCTGAAGCGAAGCAAGGAAATAAAACGCAATCCCGTCTTCCTATTCTATATAATGCAAGACGGGGCAAGAAAAAGCAGTGCGTGAGGGGATACAAAATGCCTCGAGAACGGGAACAATCCCGGTAAAATTTGCGAGTATAGT
>JBBTYM010000045.1:0-3791 GCA_038061765.1 Patescibacteria group bacterium | reverse complement strand
AAACACCACGATATCCGCGCTATTGCCTTCTTTCAGGATGCCGCGATTCGCTATCCGAAACACGCGCGCCGGACCGCCGGTGATCTTTGCGATTGCCTGCTCCCATGAAAGCAATTTTTTCTCTACGACGTATTTCCGCAAAAAACGCGGAAACGTACCGAATGAACGCGGATGCGGCAGATCTTCCCGCTGTGCCGGCGGCACCACGGAATACCCCGCCCCCGAAGAGCCGATAAGAGAAAGCGGGTGCGCGACGCCCATCTGAACATTCCCTTCATCAAGCACATGCGCGAATGCGATCACTTTGAGGTTAGAACCGAGCAGAAGCTGGATGATCGCCTCCTCTTCGTTCGTCCCGAATCCTTTTGCGATCTCGGTAATGGTCTTCCCTACGAATACGCGGTCGGGTGCGCGCGATGCGATAGTGATCTTGTCGTATTCTATCGCCTGCTCCTTGAGGTCTTTTATCACCTGCGCGCGTTCAAATGAATTTCTCAACCGCTTCATGATCATCTCCGGCCCTCCGACCTTCACCCACGCGGGCAACAGCAAATACAACGCGAGTGCGCTTGAGGCGTACGGAAATATGTCGAACGTTACCGCGATTCCCGCGCCTGATGCTTCCTCAATCGCGCGGATCGCTTTTTGGAAATTCTGCCAAAACTGCTTCCCTACCACTTTCAAATGAGAAATATGGAGCGGCGTCTCAAATTCCCGCGCAAGCGCGATCGCCGCGTGCAGCGAATCAAGGAACTTATCTGATTCGTCTTTTAGATGCACGGTGATTATTTTGTTTTGTTTTTTCGCGGTGACAAATAAATTTTCGAGATGATCGGCAAAGTTCCTGTCTTGATATAAATAGGCAAACCCGATCGACAGCCCTCCCGAGCCCTCGCGCAACGACTGGTCAAGTAAAAATGCCGCTATCTCGTTTTCCTGCCGCGACGGTTGGCGATAATCGTTTTTTAATATCCCTTTGATTAGCGTGTTGTAGCCGGTAAGCGTGCCGAAATTCACCGCGAGCTTTTTTTCTTCCAGTTTGCTAAGAAATTCGGACATCCGCAGCCAATCAACATTGATCTGCGCGGGATTTGTCCATCGCTGTTCCGCGTCGATCACATTCCCTGAAATAAGCGGCGCGAGCGAATACCCGCAGTTGCCGCCGATGATCGTTGTGACGCCTTGGCTCACCAAGCTCTCCTGCCCCGGCATAGTAAACAGCGTCAAATTGGTATCGGAATGGCTTAATACGTCGATGAACCCCGGTGCCACATACAACCCCTCTGCGTCTATCGTTTTTTTCGCTTGCGCAGTGCCGATATCCCCCACTTTCGTAATAATGCCGTTGAGCACGGCAACATCCGCCGTGAATTTCTCTTTCGTACCGCTCCCGTCAATGACCGTGCCGTTTTTGATGATGAGATCATACATATAATTATTATACTATAAGACTGACGAATCAGGAATTATAAATAGCTGCAAACTTGACAAAACATGTGAATAAGTATACAATGATTTTAAAATTCTTTTTGCGGTATTTTTTTGTATTTAAAAACTTAATAAAACAGGGAGGGCGAAGACAATGCATATTACGCATAATGGATCGGTGATCGTTATCTCACTTGAGGAGGGTGAAGAGATAATGCTCACTACGCGGAAGCACTACAAGAAAAGCTGCATATACACAAGCGTAAATAATGGGAACCTTGTTCTCACAGGAGGCTCAAATATCGTAGAGACGCTCAAAGGGGCGAACTGGAAAAAAGTGAAAGTAGAAAAATAACGCTGGTGCACGATAAAAGCCCCATGAGTATTACTCATGGGGCTTTCTTTTTTCATCGCAAAAGTATAACATCACACACTCCGCTCAAGTATAAACAATGCAATACCGAGAAATGACGCGATGGCGGAGATGATCCAAAAACGCATCGTAACTTTTGTTTCCGGCCAGCCGATCGCTTCGAAATGATGATGAATGGGCGTGGAAAGAAATATCTTTTTCCCGCCGCGCAATTTTTTCGATGTCAGCTGAACCAATACCGAAAGCGACTCCATCACCATAACAAGAGCGAACAACGGAAGAAAGAACATCGTATTGGTGAGCATCGCGATGACGCCAAGCGATACGCCAAGCGCCATTGCGCCCGTATCGCCCATAAAAAACCGCGCGGGGTTGATATTGAACCACAAAAACGCAAGGAGCGCCCCCACGATAACGGAACAAAATACCGCGAGGTCCGGCTTCCCGAGCGCCGCCGCAACGAATATATATGAAGCAAACGCGATCGCGGCCACGCCGCCCGCAAGCCCATCAAGCCCGTCGGTGATATTGGTCGAGTGCGCCGTTGCGGTGATAATGAATACAAAAATAGGGATATACCACAACCCTATTTCAAAATCGCCGGCAAACGGAACATGAATGAAACTCCAGTCGAGCTTGAAATAAAACCACCACGCGCCGATGAACGCGACGGCAAGATAAAACAACAGGCGTTCACGCATGCGTAGACCGCCGCCGTTCTTGCCGATCTTTAAGATACCAAGCAGATCATCGAACAACCCGATGACCGCGGCAACCACCATGATGCCTAGCGGCAGGTATGTCTGCTCGCGCGTCAAGAAATTCAGTTTTGCAAACATCGTATCGGGCGCAAGCGCGGCAAGCGCAGAAAACACGAGCGCGACCACGAGCACCGTTCCCCATATCAAAACTCCGCCCATCGTCGGCGTGCCCGCTTTTCCCGCGTGCATGCTCGCAAATATCGGCGCGCTTGCCGCGGAACGTATCTGCTTGCCCATCTTATATTTATACAAAAAGTGCGTGAGCAGCGGTGTTGAAAACAGCGCCACTGCGAACGCAAGCGCCGAGAATCCTAGAATTTTTACTACCAAAAATGGTTCGATCATACCTTAGCTTTTAGCTTCATTAGCTTTTAGCTTATAGAAAAAATCCTCTAAAAGCTAACACCTATAAGCTAACGAAGCTGTGCAATTAGTTGCTCCGTGTCCCGCGCCCGGTCATCCGAACCAAGCACCACGATTACTTCACCAGATTTCAGCGCGGTTATCATACAGCCGCTCGCGTTTTTTGTATAGCCGGTTTTACCGCCCAGCACCTCCGAGAGCTTCTTATGCAGAAGTTCGTTATTGGAAAGAAGCGAATGCGCGATATTTTTATTAAGCGAGCGAACGGTTGCCGATGTTTCCGAAAGAACATCCCAGAGTTGCTCATAACGCAACGAATACGCCGCAAGCACCGCGAGATCTGCCGCGCTCGAATAATGATCAAGATCATCAAGCCCCGTAGGATTTACAAAATGCGTATCCACCATGCCAAGCAATGTTGCCTTTTCATTCATAAGCGCTATAAGGTCAAACCCTTGCGAAGCGAAATGATCTTCAAATGCCACCGCCGCGTCATTGCTTGAGACCACGAGCATTATTTCAAGCAGATCGGAAACGGAAAATGTTTCACCGGCGCGCAATGAACCCGCTATGCCTTCCGCGTTCACCGCGCGCGGCGTTATCATTATCACATCGCTGGGGTCGGCATATTCAGTGACGATCACCGCGGTCATCAGCTTGGTCAAACTCGCGGGCGGAAGCTGTTCGTGCATATTTTTTTCATACATCGCGTCGCGTCCGCTTGCGCCGCGCGCAACAACGTATGCTTTTGCAGGAAGTGCGATCGCCTCTCCTGATGAAGTAATGCTCATCGCGACCTCTTCAGTTTTTTCTTCCACCAAAACAGGCATGGCATCATTATTCGCTACTACCACCGTTGCGGGTTC
>JBBTYM010000044.1:0-3124 GCA_038061765.1 Patescibacteria group bacterium | reverse complement strand
TATCCACAGTGTCACCCTTGAAGGTTAACTAAACAGCATTCGTGGGGCGCTCCCGACTGCAACGATATCTTCTCCCTCGCTCCAGTATGCTGTAAGCGGAGTTGTTTTCGCCCGCAAAACCCAGACAGGGACTTTGTCCATTGGCGCCGATAATGGTTCCGTCGTCACCATCGCATAACTGCTGCCTGCCGTGATGCACATGATAACCATGATGCATAAAAGTATCTTTTTCATCGCACTCTCCCTTTGATTGTGAACGTACGTGTTTTTTGTTTTTCGCTTGTGCGCGTACTTGGGATTGAACCAAGGACCTCGTCATTATCAGTGACGCGCTCTACCACTGAGCTATACGCGCAGACACTATGTATCGCCACGATTCTAGCATAGTTTTTTTGATAAGAAAAGAGGGCGCTTGCCCGTGTTCGTTATCCACAATGCAAGGTTTTTGTTGTCGAGATGTGCTATACTGAAATTATTACTATTATTAACTAACCTTAATTACAGCCGTAACAGCTATCTTGGCGGGTAGCGGTTATTGTTGAAGGGAAAAATATCTATGTATAATATTGTTCCTACGTTTCCTGAAGTGGTAGGCCAGTCCGTCGATTTCGTGTGGACGAGTCTCATAATATATACGCCACGACTTTTCTTGGCGGTGCTGTTGTTTGTGGTGTTCCTGCTGATCGGCGCGACATTGCACGCGGTCGTATCTCGTTTCGTGACGTCGCTCAAAGTTGATGGCCTCCTTGCAAAGGGCGGCGTTGACGTTGCGTTCCAGAGAGCGGGAATGACATTGCATACGGGCCATTTCCTCGGCACGCTGGTAAAGTGGTTCTTCATTCTTACCGGCTTGCTTATCGCATCAAATCTTTTGGGATTGACGCAAGTCGCCGATTTCCTGACGCAGATCTTGTATTACATTCCGAGTATCGTGGTTGCAGTCGTTGTCTTGGTCGCGGGGGCGCTCATTGGCGATCTCGCAAGCAAAGTGACGATATCTTCCATGGCGGCTTCAGGCCTGCATACGGGAGCGTTTGCGGGGAAGGTGGTGAAATGGGCTATCTTTATTTTCTCGCTTGGCGTGGCGCTTGACCAGCTTGGTGTGGCGCAGACATTCATCAACACGCTGTATATCGGTATTGTCGCGATGCTCGCGCTCGCGGGCGGTCTTGCATTCGGCCTTGGCGGCAAAGAACATGCGTCTGAACTTATCGCAAAAGTAAAACGGGATATTTCGCAATAACACATGCTGAAGAAGGGGAAGCGAATTCTCTTTACTGAAGGTGTCTCAAACATACGGACCGTAGGAGCAGTTGCTCCTACGGGCCGTTTTGTTGCGCGCGCGATGGCGCCTGAAATAAAAAAGTCAGATCCTCCGAAGATCATCGTCGAGCTTGGTGTCGGCACGGGAAGCATCACCGAAGAGATTGTGAAACACCTGCGCCCCGAAGATCGGTTTGTCGGTATCGATTCAAACCGCGCATTGCTGGAAGAATGTAAAAAGAATATTGAGACACTAGCGCGCGACCGTTTCGTGTGCGTGGAGTATGCGGACGCGCAAGAATTGAAACATATGTTAAAAGAGCATAACATTACGGCGGTTGACGAGGTGATATGCACTATCCCGTTTCGCGCGCTCTCTGCTCATAAAACGAAAAAGATACTCACGCAGGTGAACGATATCCTTATTTCAGGAGGCAGGTTCGTTTTTATCCGCTATCTTCTCGCGCCCGCGACAAAAGAAATATTTCAGACGCTCCATAATTTTACTGTGGTGAAAAAGAAAATAGTGATGAGCAACATCCCTCCCACGGAGGTGATCACAATGCGCAAAGGATAAGCGGCTTTAATGGGCGGCTCTAAAACATAAGAGCCGCCAATTTTTTTATCGGTTGACGTCTATATGCAGGGGGGTATAATGCCGGTATTGCTCTTACACAATTAAAAGAGGGAGGTGGTGGAAATGTATCTTGGAAAATATGAGCATGAGCTCAGAGTTGTTTTGATCAAGGCATTGCGCAAGGAACTCCCTCGTGATGAGGCGGTGGCAGAGGTAAGAAAGATACTTTCCAGGCTTCAAGAAGATCTTGAAAACGGGAAGGGACGGGCGTACGGTGCCATATCCGACCTCTGTGATGGGTCTATCACCGTAAACGAAGCAGAAGCGGGGATTCTGCTTGAAGAATGACCTGCGTCAGAACAGGGCGGCACAATAGCCGCCCTTTTTTTTTGCTTGAAAAAGAGATGATGTACAATATTGAACCATTACAAGGCATTGACTTTTTACAAAATTTCGTTATAATTTTTTTAATAGAATTTTATTATGAGATGGTGGTAAAACCACATAACGCACATTAAAAGGAGGATACTGATATGAGCAAGATGAAGATCAGAAGCTTTCCAGTCCTGATGAATTATCGTGCCACGGTAGAAGAGCTGATCGTCGGAGGAAATATTGCGGTCCATGTTTCCGATGAACTGATCAATAAGGTCAGTTCCGAGGGATTTACTCCCAGAATGAAAAAAAACATCACGGTTCGTTTTTTACAGGAAAAAACCGTGAGCGTGATTTCCTTCGGAGAGAACATCGGCACCGACGAGGGTGTTTCAAGGATCAAGAGTATGGGCATGCGTCCCGCTGACATTTTTGAGCTCCTGACACTCAATAGGACATACCCGGCAAGCCCTGGCATAAGGAAAGAATATATGCTGCTCGGTTCTATCGTTGCCCTCGGGTCTTTGTTGCCGAAGATGCATAAGGGCGTCCGTGTGAAAGGCGCTTTTCTCGCGCCGTTACTGTCTTGCGAAGACAGTAAGAAGAGATTTCCGATGGAACGGCGGAATCTGCGTCTTAACTTAACGGAGTATGTCGATGATTTTAACGGCTCCATGAAGAAATGCGACGATTGGTGGCCTGTTATAACCCAATTTGCCGCGGTATTGTCATAAATAAAGAAAGAAATATATAAAGGGATGGCGCAAATTTACGCCATCCCTTTTGCTTTTTTTTGGAGTTTTCCATGGCCCTTGACAGGGGAGTGCGGAGGCCTTACAATGACGCAAGACATAATGAATACATACATAACCATTTCGAACAAAGGAAGCGCGTGATCCGGCAGTTTCT
>JBBTYM010000043.1:0-3795 GCA_038061765.1 Patescibacteria group bacterium | reverse complement strand
ATGCAGATCTTTCACCGCTTGCGCTGCTTCTGTCTTGATAGCATCGGCGCCCATAACAACCGCGAGGACCTTTTCTTTCGTCGCAAGGATGACCGGGGTTTTCCCTTCGCGGGTTTCTTGTTCTATCGACTGCGCGTCAAATGATATGTTCATATCCTCTACGAGTTTGGTATTGCCCGCATAATATGTGCTGCCGCCAACACTTCCCTGCACGCCTTTTCCCTTTATCGCCTCAAAGTTTTCCAAAGAAGCGGCGGTGATGTTTTTTTCCTGCGCGTACGAGACGATCGCATGAGCGATCGGATGTTCCGACCTCTTTTCTAATGAAGCAAGAATAGAAATAATTTCGTTGTCGCTTTTACCCGATACATTGCGCACCGACACGATCTCCGGTTTTCCTCTCGTCAACGTTCCCGTTTTATCAACCACCACCACATTTACTTTGTGAAGCTTTTCAAGCGACGCCGCGTCTTTCACCAAAATACCCTCCCGCGCCCCTTTGCCAACGCCGACAATGATCGCGGTCGGCGTCGCGAGGCCGAGTGCGCACGGACATGCGATCACGAGTATTCCCACGAAAGAAACAAGCCCATTGGAAAGCGCCTGCGGAAAGCCAAGATACTGCGTTCCGATAATGAGCCACGCGCCAAGCGACAGAAAAGAAAGAGCGAGAACAATCGGCACGAATACGGATGAAATTTTATCGGCAAGCGCCTGTATCGGGGCTTTACTTCCTTGCGCCTCTTCCACCATTTTTATGATATGCGCAAGGAGCGTTTCTGCCCCCACTTTTGTCGCGGTGAATGTGAACGAACCGCTTGTGTTGATCGTTCCGGCAACGACCGCGTCCCCCGCCTTTTTTGCGACAGGCATCGGCTCGCCGGTCACCATCGATTCGTCTACATACGAGCTTCCCTCAGTGAGAACGCCATCAACGGGAATTTTCCCTGCCGGCTTCACGATCACGCTATCCCCATGAACCACCTCGCTGATCGGAATCTCTTGTTCCTTTCCGCCACGGACAACCAGCGCGGTCTTTGCTTGCAAATTCAAAAGCTTCTCGATAGCGTCGCCCGTTTTTAATTTTGATCGCGCTTCAAGATATTTGCCCAGCGTAATAAACGCGATCACCACGATAACGACATCAAAATAGGTGTTTTCAACATTGAGAAATGGCGCAAGCGGTTCTTCGAGCGCGGAAATTATCACGCTATAGCAAAACGCGGCAAGCGTGCCGATGCCGATAAGGGTGTCCATATTCGCCGCGCGATACCGTATGAACCGATATACGCCGGCAAGATACGGCTGTCCCACGACAAACATGGTGTAGGTGGCAAATACCGGAAGCAGATGATGGAAAAATTCCTTCCAAATAAATGGCGCGGCAGGCACGACATTGGTCTGCGCCAAAATATCCCATCCCATGACAAAAATGCCAAAGATGGTGATAGGGATCATCAATATTACTTTTTGCTTCAAGGCATTGAGCTCTTTATGTTTTTCTTCTTTCGATTGTCCGATTCCCGTATGCGCCGCGTGTTCATCGGCCGACATCCCCATGGATTCCGCCGTTGGCACGGCCAAAGAATATCCGAGATGCTCGATGTGCCCCGACAACGCCTGCGGGTTTGTTTTTGCATCATCAAAAGATACCTTCGCCGTTTCGGTCGCATAATTCACTTCCGCGCTTTTGACGCCTTCAACTTTTTTAAATGTTCTTTCAATGATGCCCGCGCATGAGGCGCAATGCATCCCTTGTATCTTATATGTCTGCGAGCGCATATCAATGAGAAAGATTATATATTTTAATAAGTTCAGCAATCGCTTTCTTTTTATTTTCTTTCATCTGATGCACGACGCATGTATCAAGATGTCCCGCGAGCAGTTCCCGCTTTGCCGTTTTCAACAACCCGATGACGCTATCGACCTGCTGGATGATCTCCGGACAATACCGGTCTGACGCTATCATATCGGCAACCGTCGCCAATGTCCCGTGTGCTTGCTTTGCGCACTTGAGCGACTTCGCTTTATTCGCGGGCAATGTTTTATTTTTTTGCATATATGTTTTATGAGTATCTCATACCTCCCCCCTAGGTTACCACCGATGCGTGCGCGGTGCAAATATGCGCTCTGTGGATAATTTTGCGCACCCGCTATATGCACATTCCCACGAGGCATTGACAATGTAGCAATTTAGATGTATAATGGGTGAACAAAAATCGCACCTTAAAGGAGGAAGTAGATGAAGAAAATTCTTGGCGTACTGTTGCTTATGCTTACGCTTGTCGTGACGACAGGCGTGAGCCATGGGGCGATCTGGATCGTCCCGACTGACATGCCCGAGTGGGCTGTCAATGGACTTAACGGTACGCACTACTGGTTCACCGACCAGTATGCGTACGGTGTCGGGGTTTCATCCCCGACCGAAAACAGCTCTCCGCAGAGCACCGCGAAGAGCAGGGCGCGCGTAGCCCTCATAACCGGGTTACAGGTCAAGATGGCGGTGAACGCCATCGAGATCAGACGGGTCTACATCGACCCGTACACGAAAAAGGTGTACGCGCTCGCGCGTATGCCGATCAAAGTAGTCCCCGCAAAATAACGCAGGGGGCGCAAAACAAAAAACCCATCCAAAACATCGGATGGGTTTTTTATTTCTTAAGGGAGAACTTACTGAAAAACTCCCATATCATTTCATTGGCAGAAATATCGTTGCTCAACGCGCCGACGACATTAACATACTCTTTGCATTTTTTTGTTTCATATCCATCTTCGCATGGTTTGCCGTATCCGCCGCCCGGCCATGTGTGCCCCATGCCTTTCACTACGCACAACACGCTTTCCCCTGCTTCTTCTTGCCCATACGCCGTACATTCTGCATTGTTATTTTTATACACGACGACTGGCGCTTTGTTTTGTATGCCATTCATTGCGATCACCTTCCGGAATGCGTCGGGCACCGATTCGCATTGATGCTCAACGGTTTTCACGGTTATCCCAGTGAGTCCTTTAAAATAGTCCGCGATGCACCCACCACACACTCCTCCATTATAAAAAGCGCACTTGTCTTCCGTTCCGTGAAAATGGATTACCGGCACCGGTCTCTTAAGAGAACATGCCCCCGTGACGCTTTGCGAACCAACCGGTGCAATGGCGGTGATCAGGTCGGAGCGTTCGCACGCCAACCGATATACCATCTGCGCGCCGTTTGAAATGCCCGTAGCGTATATGCGCGCATCATCTACAGAAAAGTCCTTTTTTAATACGTTTATCAATGCGGAAATAAATCCTACATCATCGACATGCGCAAACCGCTCATCAAGCCCGGTATTCCATGCGCCTATTAATGTTCCCAGAAATTTCGTTCCGGTCGCTTCAGGGTATACGACAATGAAATTATGCGCGTCTGCTGTTGCGCTCATGTGCGCCATCGGTTCCATTCCGTCCGCATTCCCGCCGCCGCCATGAAAATTCAAAACGACCGGCAACGGACGCTGCACATCATAACCCTTGGGCGCATTCACGAGATATCGGCGCTCGATGCCTTTGTGCATCATAAAAAATTCTTTCATCCCGAGCAGCGACTTTTCCTTGCTGTTTCTTTCTTTATGCAAACCGCTCACAACAAAAACCGCAAACACTATGATGATCGAAAAAAATATGATCGCTTTTCTCATATGTATAGTGTACTAGAAGAACCAGAGAATACCTACGCAAAAAACAACAAACACCACGAAAAATCGTGGTGTTTGTTGTTTTGAGTGTCTTAAAGAAGTCTTGACCCCGCCGCTTGCG
>JBBTYM010000042.1:0-1211 GCA_038061765.1 Patescibacteria group bacterium | reverse complement strand
TCATTGGTGGCACAACTCGCACCTATCGCTTCTCTGTACAGAGATCAGCAGATATCGTCGCGATGGATGACAACTACGGTGTCTACTTGAAGCCAAACCAAACCGATTCATTCAGCATCATTCAGGCAGGCGGCGCAACGACGATCAACAATGGTTCATTGACGATCTCAGTTGATGCGGCATCTCCGAATGGCAATGTTGCAGCTGGTTACACTGACCAGGAATTGGCACGGTTCACCTTTAAGGCGTCCGGCGAAGCAGTGAAGGTTTCATCCCTCACCGCATCTTCAACCGGTACGACCGCAGGTGGTATCAACAACGCAAAATTGTACTTGGATGGAACACAGGTTGGCTCAACAAATGACCTCCCGGCAAATGCAAGCAAAGAGTTCACATTTGGCAACTCATTCATCGTTCCTGCAGGCGCGACCAAGACATTGGTTGTGAAAGCAGAGGTGAAGACGGCTGCAGGAGTGAACTTCACTGCAGGCAATCAGCTCCAGGTGTCATTGGTTGCTGGTGTATTGAATGCACAGGGCCAGACATCACTTCAGAGCATTAGCACATCAGCGGCGAACGGCAACACTTTGACGGCGCAAGTCGGCACGTTGACGGTTGCAAAGAGCACTGGTTTTGCTGATGCGACGGCGACATTGTCGACCGGCGTGAAAGGCGCAACGAATGCGAAGATCGCATCGTTCGTCATCACCGCAGGTGCGGGCGAAGGCGCTGATGTAAGTCAGATCGTAGTGAAAAACAGCGCAACCGCTGGTTTGGCACTTGGTCACGACTTCCAGAATTTGACCTTGAAGAACGGTTCAAGCCAGATCGGCACGACCGTTGGCTCATTGTCAACAACAGCAAGCAACACGTACACATTCACTCCGTCACCGATGATCAGCATCACTGCTGGCCAGCAGTACGTAGTTGATGTATACGCAGACATCTTGACCGGTGCTTCAAACGCGGCAGCAGCTGCATACTCTGCAGTAACGCTTGACGGCGTAACAGCAACCGGAAAATCAACAAACAGCGATGCATCAGACACCACAACTGACCCAGCAGGTCAGACAGTGTACATTGCAACGTCAGGTTCGTTGGTGGTAGCGGCTGCATCTGACATGCCGATCACGCAGAACCGCGCGATGGGCCAGACAGGCCAGACCTTGGCAACATTCAAGTTGACCACAGGTGCTCCTGAAGCAGTGAAC
>JBBTYM010000041.1:0-1201 GCA_038061765.1 Patescibacteria group bacterium | reverse complement strand
GGTAAAATTTACCTCGCATTGAGCTCATAAATTTTAACAACACTGGCATATGTGGTTGTGGGATTCTCATCAGAGAATATTAAAAAAGCTTGAGCGTACGGTGGCAGACATCAATCGACTCGAACCTTCGTTCGAGTCGATTGCTTCCGACGGGCTTTCGGCGCGTACGGGTGAATTGAGAAAAAGATTCGCCGAGGGTGCATCGCTTGACGATCTTTTGCCGGAAGCATTTGCTTTGGTGCGGGAGGCGGCAAAACGCACGCTCGGATTACGCCATTACGACGTCCAGCTGATGGGGGGTATGGCGCTGCATCAGGGAAATATCGCGGAGATGAAAACGGGTGAAGGCAAGACGTTGGTTGCGACCCTGCCGGCGTATCTCAATGCGCTTACCGGGAAAGGCGTGCACGTGGTGACGGTGAACGATTATCTCGCAAAGCGCGATGCGGTATGGATGGGACAGGTGCATCATGCGCTCGGGCTTACCGTCGGGTGCATTACCCATGACCAGGCGTTTGTGTATGACCCTTCCTATACTAATAGTGAAAAGGATCAAGAACGCGACACAACAGGAAGCTTCAAGATCGTGTACGAATTTTTAAAGCCGGTGCCGCGGCCTGAAGCGTATCGCGCCGATATTACGTATGGCACGAACAATGAATTCGGTTTTGATTATCTGCGCGACAATCTTATCATGCGACCGGAGGAATACGTACAGCGAAAGCATCATTTTGCCGTCGTGGACGAGGTGGACTCTATTTTGATCGATGAAGCGCGTACGCCGCTTATTATTTCCGCGCCCGACGAGGATTCCGGAAAGCTCTATCAGACATTTGCACAGATCATGCCGGGTTTGGTGGTAGATACGCATTATAATGTAGATGAAAAGTTGCGCGCGGTGGCGCTTACGGAAGAAGGAATATCAAAAGTGGAGCAGGTGCTCGGTATTGATAATATTTACGATACGACTATTTTTGGCGGTTCGGGCATCCGCTACGTGCATCATCTTGAACAAGCGTTGCGCGCGCAGGCGCTGTTCAATCGCGATAAGGACTACATCGTCAAAGACGGCGAGGTGGTTATCGTGGATGAATTCACGGGCCGTATCATGCCGGGACGACGGTATTCGGAAGGATTGCATCAGGCGATCGAGGCGAAGGAGGGCGTGCATGTGCAAAAAGAATCGCGCACGCTTGCCTCT
>JBBTYM010000040.1:0-2317 GCA_038061765.1 Patescibacteria group bacterium | reverse complement strand
AGCATAAAAATATGTGTTTACCGATTCTGCGATCGCTTTGTAGACATCGACTATCCCGTGCCCGCCCGCCTTCCAATCGTGAAACACCGCCGATGCATCGGGATTATACGGATTATTCACCACAATGCCCCCCGTGCTTAGTACCTGCGTCCGCGGCGTCACAACCCCTTCTTCAAGCGCCGCGTAAGCGACAAACGGCTTGATCGACGAGCCGGGCGGATACGTGCCGGCGATCGCCCTATTGAAAAATGGATTTACCGCGCTGTTCTCCATGCGCTGATATTCCTGCCGCGCGGACGGAGTAGAAAACATATTATTATCATATGACGGCAAACTAACCAACGCGAGGATCTCGCCGGTCGCGGGCTCGATCGCCACCGCCGCGGCCCCTTTTGCCGCCGGCGTAAGCGCAAGCTGGCGCATAAGCACTTCTGATATCTTTTTTTGGAGCCCGGCATCGATCGTCAGCACGACATTCATGCCGATCGCCTCTTCCCTGACCTGCTTCTCCTCCATCACGCGAGACACCGCGTCGATCTCGCGCGCCATGATCCCGTTCACGCCGCGGAGATATTCATCATAGGCGAGTTCAACGCCCGCCTTTCCGATCGTATCGATCGCAAAAAGTTCCGGGTTTTTCTCCATATCATCTTCCGACACTCTCCCCCCGTACCCCAGCACGTGCGCAAAATATTCTTTTTCCGGGTACAAGCGGATCGCATTTTTCTTCACCTCGATGCCGGGAAATTGATGCGTGTTCGTTTCAAAAAACAACGCATTCTCGCGGGAAATATTGTCCCAGATCAGCACCGGGTCCACGCGCGCGAGATTAATGCGTGCAAACTGCTCGCGCACTTCTTCTCGCGGCGCGCCAAGCGCGTCTGCGAGCGCATCCGCAATACTCTCCCGCGCCTCCTTCGCGCGCGGAAGGTCGGCAGGGATCGCGACAATATCAAAGCTCGGCACATTTTCAACAAGCTGTACGAGATTTCTGTCGTACACCACGCCGCGCTTTGCAAGCAAAGGATAGCTCCGCGTTTTATTTTTCTGCGCCATCGCCGCGTATGTTGATCCATCCCACACGTCAAGATACGCCGTGCGCGCGGCATATCCGAAGAACACAAGCATCATCACCGCAAAAAGCACCGCAAAATTTCTCGCGGAAAGCGGCGTTTCAAATTGAGCATAATCGAGCTTCTCCGCAGAGCGCTTATCAAGCAAGGTCTCTTCGGGCTCTATCTGCCATTTCTCCGATCTTTTAATGAAATACTCCATTGATATATGCCATACATAAGCGCCATTCCGAGGATAGTGGACGCGGCTACCCTGCCGATACCGGCCCACGGAATGACGAACGAAAAGTCCGCTCCCTTCATGGTAACAAGCACCATCCCATAAAAACTTAGTGTACCTACTACGGCATACAAAAGGAAGTGCAAAAAATGTTCGCGCGGCGATACGCGAGACAGCAGGGCTCCCGCTACGGTCGCAGCCAAAAGACCTGCGGTGATCGTACCAAACGGCGCGCCCGAATATGCATCCAAAACGAGCCCGACAGTAAATGCCGTGTATGCCACGGCGCGATACTTTCCGTACAAAAACCCCAATAGCACGATCACCGCGAGCACGAAATTAAACGGCGCGCCGAGCTCCTGCATCTGGTGCGCAACGGTCAGCTGGAGCACCGCCGCAATACCGATGACAAAAAAAAGAATTGCGCTCATTCCCGCTCTCCCGTTATCACAAACACCGTTGCGGGGAGCGCTGCCGCATATGCGGGGCGAAGATGCGCCTGCTGGAATATCCCTTCTTCTTCGGTAATGACCTTGATAACCGTACCGATAATAAGCCCTCGAGGATACACGCCATCAAGCCCTGACGTCACCACCAGCTCGTCTACGGCGAGCTCCGCGCTCTTTTCGATAAGATCAAGCAGAAGCGCCCCGCCGCGCGCGCCACCAAGCACGCCGCTTGCCTTTTCGGAAACGGTCTTTGCGCTTACTTTATTTTCGCTGTCCGCGATCAGCATCACGTCGGCAGTCGTTTCGTGGACGCTTGCGATCTTCCCCAATACCACATCCCCCGGCATGATCACCGGCATCTGCAGTTTCACGCCATCGCGCGCGCCTCTATTGATCACGGCATACTGCGTAAAAGAGAGCGGGTCAAATGCGATCACGTCGGCATCCAACAACATACGCGAACGATTTCCAGCTACGCCTAATTGCGCGCGGAGCGCTTCGTTTTCGCGCGCAAGCTCGGCGCGAAGCGCCGCTTCCGAGGATCGGGTGCAACGGTTTGTTAGCCCGGCGGTCAG
>JBBTYM010000039.1:0-2482 GCA_038061765.1 Patescibacteria group bacterium | reverse complement strand
CTTCCACCACCACGCGCCGCTCTTTCTCAAGCACTTCTTTTTTAAAAAGCGGGCTCAAATACATATCGGAAAGAATGTCCAAACCAAGATCAAGATGCTTCGCATCCGCTTTCACATAATACGCGGTGTGATCCTGCGATGTGTACGCATTGCTTTGTGCTCCTATCCGGTCGAGCTCTCGTTTCAGCGTGATCGTATCCGGACGCTTTTTTGTGCCTTGAAAAAGCATGTGCTCAAGTACGTGCGAGATGCCGTTTTCCTTCCGATATTCGTGGCGCGACCCCGTTTTTACAAATACGATAGCGGTAACCGTGGATGTATTTTTCATCGGGGCCGTGATCACCCGCACGCCGTTTGCCAATGTCGTTTTGTGATATACAAGTTTATTTTTCATATTTTTCTTTTAAGTACGCAACGCAATCGGTGATGGCAACGCGCTCTTGCGCGAGCGTATCGCGGTCGCGCACGGTAATCGTGCCGTCTTCAAGCGTCTGGAAATCGATGGTAAGACACCACGGCGTACCGATCTCGTCCTGCCTCCGGTAGCGTTTGCCGATATTGCCGTTGTCGTCAAACTCACACATGAAGACGCCCTTCAAAAGGTCGTATACCTCGCGCGCCTTAGCGACGAGTTCCGGTTTGTTACGCAACAGCGGAAACACCGCGACCTTCACGGGCGCCAAGCGTTTATCGAGCTTCAACACGGTCCGCGTTTCTCCATTCACCTCTTCTTGGGTGTAGGCATGATCAAGAAACATCAAAAACAATCGCCCAAGCCCAACCGATGTTTCCATGATATGCGGGATGAATTTCTGCTTGGTTGCTTCATCCATATACGACAAGTCGACGCCGGAATGTTTTGCATGTTGTGATAAGTCCCAATCGCCTCGCGCATGGATGCCCTCTACCTCCTTAAAGCCGCCAAGCGATGAAAACGAAAACTCGATGTCGTATGCTTCCGATGCGTAGTGCGCGAGCTTTTCGTGCTGATACCACCGTATCTTTTCTTTCGGGATCCCGTATGCCAGATACCATTGCCAGCGCTCCTGCTTCCACATCTCATAGCTCTTCTTCATGTCGTCGGGATGCAAAAAATACTGCATTTCCATTTGTTCAAATTCTCTCGTGCGGAATACAAATTGCCGCGCGACGATCTCATTGCGAAATGCTTTACCAACCTGCGCGATACCGAACGGCAATTTCGGATGCAGGGAGTCCATGGTGTTTTTATATTCCAGATAAATACCACCGCATGTTTCAGGGCGCAGATATACGACGTTCTCATCGCTGAACTCTTCAGTAGGAGAGCCGATGTTCGATTTCACCATCAGCGAAAAAACACGCGCAGGCGTCAGATCAGAAGATCCGCAGTTTGCGCATTTCAGCGCCTTTTTTTCTTTCAATGCGTCAAGCTCCTTATTAATATATTCGATCGTCGCTTTGTCGGCGTTGATGCCAAACGCCTCAAGCAGATGATCCGCGCGCATGCGATTCTTACATTTTCTGCAATCAACCTGCGGATCATTAAAGCCGCCGACATGGCCAGACGCCACCCACGTTTTCGGATGCATGAAAATAGCGCTATCGAGCCCAACCACATCGTCGCGCAGCTGCACCATATGCCGCCACCATGCCGCCTGAATGTTGTTTTTCAATAACACGCCGTAATGCCCGTAGTCATATACGCCGGCAAACCCGCCGTAAATTTCAGACGACGGATACACGAATCCCCTTCGCTTGCACAACGAAACGATGTCTTCTAATGTTGTCTGCTCTGCCATTTCCGTAGTGATTGATTATATTCCTGTTCCGATAACTCGTCCTTGCTCTCCTTTCAAAGAGTTCAGCAGGTCGGTATTCACCGGGGATACTTGCCGATCCATCCGCGTGCCGGTAAACGTATCGACGGCCTTCAGCGTTGCGCCCGATACCAAATTGATCACTTGGCCAATATGCACGAGCGCAGGCGTGAATGCAAGCTGGAAATCAACCCGCGTGACCGGCATAAGAATGCCCGAACCCGCAAACACCTTACCCGGCTTCCAACGAATGATGCCGTTGTATTGATCAAATACTATGTTCGCGTCCTGCGGGTATACCACCCCCGTCCATTCAACGTTCGCCGGGACCACTGCAGTCGCTTCGATCTCATCGACGTCATTGATCGTACTCGATAACTGCCATGACACTCCATACGTAGTTCGCTGGCCAACCGCGGGAGGAACCGGTCCTGTGTTCTGAATAAGCCCGTCTTGAAAATATGCCTTTTCATTGAATGAGAACTGCGTGTTGATCTTCACGCTGATAGTGTCTTCGCTTTCAAGCGGAAGACCGCTCAAACTTTCGGGCGACGCGGCGGCAGTAATGCGCGCGTGTGCGGACACCGTCAAGTTTTTATCTGAAAAATTCTTTGGCAAAAGCCCCGGATTGAGCGTTGCCGAGAATGCCACGACGCCCTCTTCCTTCGGATCAAGCACCGCGA
>JBBTYM010000038.1:0-1410 GCA_038061765.1 Patescibacteria group bacterium | reverse complement strand
GGAGTTAAATTTACAAAAAGTTCGTGTTCATTAAATATTTGGGGGGTTTTATAATTTGCTATAGGTTCGTTAAATTTTATAAATCTATTTTGTTCCTTTGTTCTCTTTTTTAATTCATCTGCATAAGAGTAATCACCTAGGTTTGCCGGCCCGCCAAATATATCTAACTTCAAGTCATTCCCAGATTTATTAATTGAAATTACAGAATCTATAAACAAATCTAAATTTTTTATTGGAGAAATTCTTCCAAGAAATAATAGCGAATTTTTATTTTTTTCTATTTCTTCATTTTTTTTAAAAAGGTTTGTATCTATACCCGCTGACATTTGTTTAGATTTTTTATATTTTGAAGTAAATGCTTGTGGAGATGTGTAAAAAACATTATTTGATAAAAAAACAGAAACTTTTGCCATAAAATCTCCAAACGGATGGTTATACCAGAGCGCAACTCTCTTATTCCATAATTTCCAAAACAAACCACCAAGAATTACATATTCTTTATTCATATGAACAAAGACTGCATCGTATTCGTTTCGTAATTTGAATATGTATTTATAAAAATTCCAAATATATTTTAATTTTGAGGCTCCAATTTTTTTCCCTAATGAAAAAACTTGAACATTTTGTGGTAAATCATACTCACCAACTCCTAAACAAACCACTGTGAGCTTTTCAACATTCTTTGCAAACTCTTCCACCCAGCCATGAAAAAACCCTAATATTGGGTCATTTTTATCTACTTTTTGAGTTATTATTAACAATTTCATTGACATATTACTAAGGGTAGTATAACATTGAATTTACAAATGGCTTCGGCCCGACTCTGTCGAAAGATAGAGGAAAAAACACTCAAGGTAATAACTCCTTGAGTTTTTGTTTTAATTTATCAAAATCATCTTCAGATATACTACCTACGTGGTGACTCAATCTTTTTACATCAATTAATTTAATTTGTGACAATATTGCCGAACTTTCAACCCCTTTTAAAAATGAAAAATTGAAGTAATACTTTTGTACTTTTTTGCTTTTTGGTTTTATATTTTTTGACTTTGTTAAAGGTATTGCCCAAAAAATATCGTTATCAAATTTTCGAAAAATTACAATTGGTCTTAAAAAATCTTCATCCCCATCTTGCTCAAATCCAATATTATGGCCAATGTAACAAAACCATATCTCCCTCTCATGAAAAAATGGAGTTTTTATAATTTCATTTATTTTAGTTTTTTTCTTGTGCCAATCTTTGTAATTTTTTTCCATTTTTAAATTAATAAAATTAGAAGTTTTGATTATAATTTCATTTTTTATTTTTTTTGTTTTTTGCCCCACCATACACACCGCGCAACAAATCTAAATCCTTTTTGGTTTTAGTTAAAAGATGTCTGTTTTTTTCTTCCAAACTTTTTAAAACAT
>JBBTYM010000037.1:0-2627 GCA_038061765.1 Patescibacteria group bacterium | reverse complement strand
GCGCGTGGATACGAAATTCCTCGAAGAGCTGACGCACGCGGAAAAGATCATGCGCTTTATGAACCGCTGGCGCGACGCGTATGGCCACAACTCTATCGCCCGCATGGGCGCGGTATGGATCTGTTTTGAGCAGGTCTCCGCGCTCGCGGCAAAATCGATCGAGTGGGGCCGCCCGGGAGCTGGATACATCGAGCTTTCAACGCGATATGTGGATATGAGCAAGCGCGGCTATTATCCGATACACAAAGAGCTCGCCGCATACGGCGTCGATGAAAAGAAAGTGCAGGATGTTATGGACGGGGCATTTTCGTTCTACGCCGAATTAGAGGGCGAAAAATTTACCGGCCCATTTCCGCAATTTTTACGCGAACAGTATGGCGCATTATTTGCGGGAAACGAAAAAGACCTTGAAAGCGGCGTGATCGGCGAAACGTGCGACGTCCTCGGTAATTTTTTGCCGAGCGGCACGCAGACATCCGTCGGCGTGAACGTATCGGGGGAAGGATTGCAAGACCTTATCAAGCACCTTATTCTCGACAATACGCCGGAAAATATCGCGCTCGTTGACGAGATCATCGTCGAGGCGAAAAAGACGGGTGTTGACCAGTTCATCCGCCACACCGAGGCGACCCCATGGAAAGAAGAATCGTGGAAATACCTTTCTGTCGAACCATTTCGGGGAGATGAGACCGCTCTCGTCATGGACAGCCCGGCAATAGCTGAAGAAACGATCTTTCGCTCGTTTTCGCGAAAGATCGGGTATGAATCGTATACGACATTCGATGATGTTGTTGATGCGCTCCTTACAACGCCCAGAGGAGAATACGACAAACTCCCGAACGAATTCGAATGCGCGAACGCAACGTTTGCAGGGAAAATAACATTCCGCGGATGGCGCGATGTCCAGCGACAGGGATTCTGCACGCATTTGCGCACCTATGTTACTCCCCTGCTTGGGTTTTACCGTTATGACAAACAAGCGCCCACCGCACTCACCGAAGCGTTCGAAAAAATACACGCGGCGAACCTCGCGCTTTATGTCGAAATGAAAGAAAAAGGCGTACCCGATGAACTCATGCAGTATCCGCTTTCGCTGGGCAATATGATCGGCTTTTCTCTTTCGGCAAATATGCTTGAGGTTGAATTCTGCAACTGGCAACGAAGCAAATTTTCCGTGAACCACGAAGTGCGCCAAATTTTCCTCGCGATGGAACAGCATATGCGAAAAATGTATCCGTGGTGGAAAAAACTTTCCCGCGCGAACACGACGCCGGCATATGTCTTTGCCCGCGGTAGCAAGGGAATCCCTCTTGAGTAACAAAAAAGGAAATATAATTAAAAAAACGAGCCGTAATGGCTCGTTTTTTTAATTATCGATGTTTTTTTGAGATCTACTTCTTGCGCTCAAATAAGTTCTTTGTATTCGGCGCGACGGGACCTTGCTGCTTGGAGTACAGAGATTTTTTACGTTTATTGTATGGAACCTCCGCAGGGCTCGACATCATTTGGCAATCCACCTGGCAGATATACATCCCCGGGTAAATGGTGATCGGTAAGTTTGCCTGATTGGAAAGCTCAAGCGTGATATGCCCCTCAAACCCGGGGTCGACAAACCCCGCCGTATGTACCAAAAGCCCCACGCGTCCGAGCGTGCTTTTCCCTTCCACCTTCATCGAGATATCATCGGGAACCATGACATATTCTTTCGTCGCGGCGAGCACAAACATATGCGGGTGCAGGATGAACGGATCGCCGTCTTTCACCGTAACAGCTTCCAGATATTGAAGCGGGATGCCTTTTTTGACATCCAAGCTTAAATATTTCTCCGGGCGGAATAATTTAAAAACATTCCCGAGTTTAAGGTCGATCGATGCAGGTCCTATCTGGTCATTGCTCAACTTCGGCTTAAACCCAAGCCCGCCTTCTTTTATATATAACTTGATATCTCTGTCTGATAAAATCATGCTGTGCATCATATCAATTTCTTATTCCTTTGTAAAATGCATCGGTGAGAATTTGACAATGCGGCAAGAACACGCTATGGTATTTTCTAAATACAAACGAAGCACTTTTACATCAAACCAATAAGGAGGTAGGAAATGAAAGCGAGCGTGGTATTCTCTTTTCAGAATGGCAAGGCACTTTCGATAGAACTCATACCGGAGAACAAAGGAGATCGTGATTTCCTTGCGGTCACAATAGAAAACATGGAAAAGACAGAGCTTGCCGCAAGAATTCTCTCGCACATCGAGACAAACGCAGGAGTCAAGAGCGTTACGTTTTCTCTTAATGTTCCGCAGGAAATATCTATGCCGGAAGACGAAATAGACGCGCCGCCACCGGTACCCAAGAAGAGCTATCTGTGCTGACACATCGCTCCCCGTAGACCATCTCTGCGGGGAGTATTTTTTTATCCACCCTCTATTGTCTTTTCCATACCCCTATGCTATAATAGACGCCAATGAGATTAATTGCCCTTATCCTTGGGAACGTACTCGCGTTGTTCCTTGCTTCGTACTATATAGCAGGGGTAACTATCAACGGGGGCTGGCTGGAGGTGGTCATCGTCGGCCTTGTATTTTCCGGGGTGAATTTCATCCTGAAACCACTGCTTAAATTACTACTCG
>JBBTYM010000036.1:0-1984 GCA_038061765.1 Patescibacteria group bacterium | reverse complement strand
CACACGAATTGACTATAATGCCTCGGGTGGTAAAGAAGTATTCCTTTCATTCGATGATGTGAAAAACAATAAGCTTATCGCATTACTGCGCCTACGCATTCCCTCATCGGATGCGCACCCGCTGTTCCCTGTGCTGAAAGGTGCCGCGCTTATACGCGAAGTGCATACCTACGGCGAAGTCGTCCCGCTTCTCAAACAAAAAAACACTTCGCGAGGAAAGCAACACAAAGGACTCGGCAAAAAACTGCTTCAGGAAGCGGAGCGCATCGCTAAAAAAGAATTTGGGATGAAAAAGATGGCGGTGATCGCGGGTGCCGGCGTGCGCGGCTACTACGGCAAACTCGGCTACACGCTCAAAGACACCTATATGGTGAGATCGCTTTAACGCGAGGGAAGTTTTCGTACAAGCGCCGAGAATTGGTCGCCGCGGTCAAATTCGTTCTTAAAAATGCCGAAGCTCGCGGCACCCGGCGAAAGAAGCACCACGTCTCCTTTTTTTGCCTCGGCTCGCGCGCACGCCATAGCGTCTTTCATGCTGGTAACGACGGTAGGCGCCCCCTTGTGACGTATGTGCTCAAGCTCTCGTATAAGTTTTTCTGTCGCAGTCCCTTTAAATAATATGAGTTTTGGTGCGTGTTTTTTTATCGCACGCGCAAATTCACGATACTCAAGATTCTTATCTGTCCCACCAGCAAGCAATATCACGCGCTTGCCCGCAAGCACGCCAAGTGCCGCAATCGCCGCGTCAGGCATGGTCGCGGTCGTATCATTATAATACGTAATGCCTTTTGCCGTCTGCACCAGCTCCATCCGCCCCGAAATCCCCTGAAACTCTTTGATAGCTTTTTGAATGATGCGTGGCGATACACCCATGCACATTGCCGTGCACACAGCCGCAAGAACATTTTCGAGATTATGCGCGCCGGGAATATGAATGTCGGCGACCGCGCATACGCGCGTTTTTTTATTTCCTTGCGCAAAAAAAATATTTTTGTTTTGTACATACGCGCCATTGCCGCGAAACGGTTTTTTTGAAAACCACAGCACGGTTGATTTTGCTCTCGCGACACGTTTTTTTGTTTCTGCATTATCTCTGTTTGCAATACACCAATCATCAGTTTTTTGGTATCTAAAAATTATTTCCTTGTCTTTGTAATATTCCCCTATATTTTTGTATTTATTAAGATGCTCGGGGAACAAATTGGTGATTACCGCGATGTGCGGGCTTATGCGCGCCGTTTCAAACCCATGCAATCCCCAGCTTGAAAGCTCCGCCACCACGACATCGTCATCTTGTATCTCTTTCCATATCGCAAGCGGCGACACGCCGATGTTTCCGCACAGATGCGAACGATACTGTTGGCGCACCATTTCATTGATGAGCACCGTTGTGGTGCTTTTGCCTTTTGAACCGGTCACCCCAACGATCATCGCATTACTCACCGCCAAAAACACCGTCCAGTCACCCCACACCAAAACGCCATACTTGTGCGCGATCTGCACATACGGAGAGCTTTTTGGCACATCGGGGTTTTTAATAATGAGATCGGCTGTGGCAAAATCCTCTTCACGATGTTTTCCGAATACAAAACGCACATTGGGGTATTTTTTAAGCCCTGCTATCGCGGATGCAAACAATGACGCCGGCTTCATGTCGGTAACGAGCACGCGCGCACCTGCTTGCGCAAAAAATACCGCGGCCGCCAACCCGCTCCCCTGCGTGTATGCGCCAAGCCCCATGATCACCACTTTTTTATTTTTGAATTCGCGTATCATACTATTATTTCTTCGCGCGTCATGCCCGTGAGCGCATCGCCCATAAGCTTTTCGATTTCTAGCTTCGTCTCGCACCGCTCTACTTCGCGTATGTTTGCTCTCGTCTCGGGATGTTCGGGCACAAAAAGACTGCAACAATCTTAGTACGGTTGCGCTTATATCGCGGCGGTCCCAATAGTGGTTGAGTTTGCGATAATATCATCTTTAT
>JBBTYM010000035.1:0-2797 GCA_038061765.1 Patescibacteria group bacterium | reverse complement strand
CTTTACAAACCCCTGTTTATCTGATATACTAGTTTTCGTGTCACAGCACTAAGATGCATAGTCGAGTTTCTAGGCAAAAATAATTAATAGACCTGTCGCGCAATAACCTTTCTGCTGCAATTCCCATATTTTGGCTACGGCATCATAAAAATTTCTCAACGTATACTCTGTATATGTTTCAAAATTTTTATTTCGCCTCGCTCAAAATCTGAAAATTTCGCTACGAAAATTATTACGCAACAAGTCTAACAAATAATCACATGGAAGGAACAATCAAGACACTTACAGATAGAGGATTTGGTTTCATTGCTCGCGAAGGCGAAGCAAAAGACCTTTTCTTTCATTCTAAGGAATTGAACGGCGTGACATTTGATGAACTTAAAGTAGGCGATGTCGTCTCCTTTGAGGTCGCAGATGGTCCGAAAGGCCCGAGCGCAGTAGGCGTATCGCGCGTATAATACCGTCGACTCTTAAAAACCACCCGCCTTTGGCGGGTGGTTTTTGTTTTCTCGGCCCGTTTCATAATTCTAAAATCGCTGATATCGAGAACCCACTTCAATACTCTTTCCAGTCGCGATACCCTTCGGGTTCTGACGATTTTCTCTTCTCGCTTTGTTCCTCCTCGTTGTGGTAGTATGAAACTACCATTTCCTCGTCGCGCCTCGCGCGAAAAGAAAATCGCTTCAGAACGCGGCTTGGAAATAGTATTGAAATGAATTCTATGATGAAAAGGACCATCTATATCGTTTCATTTACTGTTTTAGGTATTCTCGTGCAGTTTCTGGCACATGCGCTTTTCGAGTTGTGGTATATTGCGCTTTTGACGGGGGATTTCGCTCGGTATGGGTTTGGGCTTTCGTGGGACGCATGGTTTCTTATCCATCATGTCGCCACAGCAGTGCTTTTTATCGGGGGAGTTTTGGGAGGATATTTTTCGGGCAGATATTGGTGGAGAGTAATATATATAGAAAAAAGATATGAAAAATGCAGGAATACGGATCAATAAATATATTCGGGATATGGGGCTTGCATCGCGCCGTGAGGCCGATGAGCTCGTTGCCGGGGGCAAGGTGCTGGTGAACGGCAAGCGGGCGAAAGAGGGGATGATGATCCAGGAAACCGACGAGGTGACGCTTGCTGACGAGTACGCCTCGCCTGATTATCAATATTACGCGTACTATAAACCGAAAGGGCTTGCCACGCAGGCGCCGGAAGGAAAGCGAAGCGTGATAACCGACTGGAAAAAACGAGGGATGTTTCCGGTGGGACGGCTCGATAAAGAGTCGGAAGGCCTGCTTATCATGACCAACGACCGCAAGTTCACGACAAAGATACTCGGGCCTGAAGCGGATGTTGAAAAAGAATATGTGGTCTCTACGCGGGAGCCGATACGCCAAGGTATTCCCGCGATCATTCAAAAAGGGATGGATACCGAAACATTCGGCAAACTTCTTCCTGCGGACGCGCATATCGCGGGTAAGAACGCGATACATATCGCGCTCAAAGAAGGGAAGCGGCACCAGATACGCGTAATGCTTTCGGAGCTCGACTATACCGTCACCTCGCTCAAACGTATCCGTATCGGACATGTGGCGATCGGCGGATTGCGCTCGGGGGAGGCGCGGGCGTTGACGAAGAGTGAGATCAAGCAATTCTTTCAATCATGACACCTGTTGAACAAATAAAAAAATACGTGCGGGCGGCAAATTATCTTGCCGTTACGCAGTTATACCTGCAAGATAATTTTTTGCTTGAACGGCCACTGTCGCCAGATGATATCAAGCCGCGGCTTTTAGGGCACTGGGGCACATGCCCGGGTATTAATTTTGTATACGCGAACCTGAACTATCTCATCAAAAAGCATAATGCCTCGATGCTTTTTTTACTTGGACCAGGGCACGGGTTTCCTGCTTTGCAGGCAAATCTTTTTTTGGAAGGGACGCTGAAAAATTATTATCCCGAAGCGACGCACGATGAAAAAGGCGTCGGATACATTGCGAAGAACTTTAGCTGGCCGTACGGATTTCCAAGCCACAGCAACCCCGGAGCGCCGGGCGTTATTGTGGAAGGAGGGGAGCTTGGGTATTCGCTGTCGACCGCGTATGGCGCTATTTTAGATAACCCCGATCTTATCGCTGCGTGTTTGGTGGGGGACGGCGAGGCGGAGACCGGCCCGACGGCAACTGCGTGGCATCTCAATAAATTCATCGACCCGGCAACCAATGGCGCGGTGTTGCCGATATTGCATGTGAACGGATACAAAATTTCGGGGCCCACGATATTCGGAAGGATGTCCAATAAAGAGCTCAAAGCGCTGTTTGCCGGCTACGGGTATCAGCCGATCATTGTGGAGGGTAAAGACCCGTATGAAAAGATGGTCAGCGCGTGTGAAGAAGCGTACCAGCTCATTCGTTCTATCCAACAGCGCGCTCGAGGAGGGGAAGTTATCGTGGCGCCGCATTTCCCGATGATCATTTTAAAAACCTTAAAAGGATGGACGGGCATTAAAAAACTCGGCAACGATAAAATAGAGGGTAATTGTTTGGCGCATCAGGTCGTCGCAACAGAAGCAAAGACCGACCGCGCGCAGTTGAACGCGGTTGAAAAATGGATGCGCTCGTACGCATTTCACGAACTATTCGATAAACAAAATGGATTTATCAGCGACATACAAGAGCTCGTGCCCGAGGGCGACCTGCGTATGGGGGAGTGCAAGCACGCATTTCCTGACCGGGTGCGCAAAGACCTCGTATTGCCGGATATGCATGCGTTCTCTGAAGACACATCCGTTCCCGGT
>JBBTYM010000034.1:0-4956 GCA_038061765.1 Patescibacteria group bacterium | reverse complement strand
TGCATTAGCAGACAAAGGTATTGTATCAAAAGTTAGTATAAAAGAAAATGAGCCTTCGGCGTTGCGAAAAAAATTCGCGCCGAAGGCTCAAGGGTTAAAGAGGGACAAGCCCTCAAGGTTACAAGGTTCAGAACTTCCGGGACGCACCGAGGCCAACGCTGCCGTGACGATAGCCGAGCCAGTAGTGGACGAGGAGGCCGAGCTCGCCGAAGATGCCGACACACGAGACGTGGCCAGCAGAACCCTTGTCGGTCTTCACTGTGCGTTCGGTGCATGCTGCCCACCGCGATCTGTTGGGACGCTCGCCGGTCTTCTTGAAGACGAGGATGTCCTTGGAAGTTTCGACGATGGTCGTCGGCACCTCGTATTCGGGCGGGAGTATCGCTACCTGCTCTTCGGGAGTCTTGCCCGTCGAGCCGGGAACGATGTCCTTCAAGAGAAGGTACCAACGCAACTGCATCGTCGCCACATCGGTGTGATGCTGGCCCACATGCCACGGATCGGCGTTGAAGTAGAACTTCGGCTGACCCGTTGCCGGATGCAGTTCGAGTAGCTTCGCCACTGTAAGTGGCTGGCCGTTCAAGCCGGAGATACCCAGGAATGCGAAATGGGTGTCCTTCACCAGCTTACCCTTGTTGAAGGGGTAGGGACTGTTGAGAACGTCTTCGCCCCACGGGAATTTCCCAGCTTCACGGAGCTGCTTCTTGGTAAACTTGGCGTCGTAGTAGCTTATCCAGTCGGCATCGGTAAAGATATTGCGACCGAGAACTACCTGAGCCAGTCGTGACTCGATGGAGCCAACAAGACCCTTTCGCATCATCGCTTCCGCGATGCGGCTCGCATACTCGTTGTCGGTGCGGAAGAGATCGAAGAGATCGCGGGGATTTCCTCCCTGCGTCACGACTGCTCTTTCGAGAGCCGTGACGCTTTCTTCGAACTCACCCTTTGTCATTGTCCAGAGACCGCTTGTCTGTCTTGTGCTCATGGCACACCTCCAGTTTTTGATTTGCTCTCCACATCCTTTAGGGACTTTAGAGGGCGGATTACCCCTTGCCACGGGGCCGCGGTCCCATCTCCTGTTTGAGACGAGCGTTTTAGTAACTATTCAGTTGATAGCGCTCAAAACGCTCGTCTCAATGCATTCATAACCTTGTTCATTTAAGTTTTCAAAAGTGCTATTTTTATTTTTTTAAGTATAGCAAGATATCGTCTAAATGTCAAGGTTCTTTGGCATCCTGTCCGATATGATCTTGCAGGATTCATTGAATCGGGTTTTCCCCGGCTCCTAATTCTCCTTTTCTTTCTCCGGTTTCGCTATAGATACCTTGCCTTTAAAGGCGCTTAATTGTTTTATAAGAAATGTTCGCCCAAAATATACGGCGGCGGTCGCCACTATCGCGATCGCTATAAAAAAGAATGTTTTAAAGGAAGAACCGCCGTCTGCGTCGGCATCATAAATAACCTCTGCTTTTTCCTGCGCATCAACCTCTGTAATCATGTCGGGTTTACCATCGGCATTTTTATCGGCAAGCTCCAAATCAACCGCATCGCCGTTTTTAAAACGGAACCAGAGGTCTTGCTTTCCGTCTTCGTTTTCGTCGTACGCAGTAAACACGAGCTGATCTTTTAGATAATACGATGTCCGGTCATTCTTTCCATTGCTGTTCGTATCGGCTTCAAGTGTTTTGTCGTACTCTATTGTATAATCCCCCACTTTGAGTGTTTGCACGGCGGATTGGGCAAACACGAAAGCCGGCAAGCATGCAATTGCCACAGCGACGATTATTTTTTTGAGAAGAAAAGTGTTCATATTATTTCTTTTCGCACGCATCAACGAGTTCTTTCCGCGTACGGTCTTTTTCTTTGTTTTCCAGTTCAAGAAGCTGTGTTTTAAGCGTTTCATTTTCTGATTTCAGCGATTCGGCCTTCAGCCGGCGCTCTCGGTTCCTCCGGTAACTTTCCTGAATGATGTCATCAAGGAGATTATTTTTCAAATGCTGTGTTTTTAATATCTCGATCTCTTCGGGCGTGATATCGGCGGAGCCGAATGTTTGTTTCACTGATTCCGAGATAAGGGTGGTAGCAACGGTAACGGGGTCTCCTACGCTTTCCATCGCATCAAACGCCACCGAAAGCCCGACATTCTTTGCTTTGCCCGCGATCGAGTCGGTGTTGATAGCGATAACGGAATCGCCGGGAGTAACACTGCGGACGGTTTTCAAATATGCGGCGATCGATTCCATGTGACTGGGCAAATCGTACATTTTTTCAAATGTGCCGCTCGAACTCCTTCCGCTCTGGATATTATCGTAGGTGATCCACGCAAGCCGCCAAAATGATTTCAGTAGATTGGTTTTTATGTTTTTGACCAAGGCCTGCTTATACTGCTTCACCTCGAGTCGCGCCTGCCGATCGATCTCCATATCGCGCCCTAATAGAAATAGTTCTTGAGAATTGTTGACGACTTTTGCCAGTGCATCATAATGTTGTTTCGCCTCAAAGCTCCGCTCGCTCGGCGGGATCCTGTCATCGATATCGGAATATTTCTTCCATTGCGCGTCAAAATCACCCGGCAAGCACTCTTTTTCGTCTTTGGTTTTTTCATAGTACTCACAGCGGTCCTCTGCGTACTTCCCGCCGCCCGCCACGCATGAAGCAATAAAACCGATACGAAGCTGGGAGACATACGCTCCGTATTTACTGTTGAGAATATAGCTCGCGACCGAGCGCGTTCTGCCTATCTCTTTGCACATTTCGTTATGGAAGGAACATTTGCATATCTTATAGTCGATCCGCGCACCGCAAAACGCATCCTTAATATCCGGCTGTTCAAATTTAACCGTGCGCGAAAGCCTCTCCGCAGAGACAGGAAGCGGAGAAAAGGCGCTTACCGCAAACATCAAAGTGAGTAAAAACGTGAGAAAACGCATAGGATTGTGATGCCTGTATTATATACCTGGCAAAACCACCGGTCTATCGTCCGTCAATGCCGTTCACTAAAAAATGATGAGCGTTGCTATCGCAAAGTATATCAAAATACTTATGAGGTCCTGAATAATAGTAGCAAAAGGCCCCGCTCCAAATGCAGGGTCATACCGCTCTTTCACAAGCACTGCCGGGATGATAAGAGCCAAAATAGGAGCTAACGCAACGCTAATAAACATCGCGAGCCCCGTGGTCAGCCCGATAGCTGGAGAATGAAGCCACATACCGGCAAACAACCCCAAAGCAACGCCAAAGATCGCACCAAGCCCCAGCCCAAGAACGATCTCTTTCAAAAGAGACGCATAAAATCCCTCGTGCTTTTTCACCAGTCCGCGCACGTACAACGTTTCGGTCTGCGTGCCTACCGCATCACTCATATAAACGATGATAGGGATGAAAAATGCCAAGCGCACATCCTGCGCTAGTATTGTTTCGTATTTTGAAATGATCACAGAAGTCGCCATACCTCCCAGTAAACCCAGCGCAAGCCACGGGAAGCGATGGCGGAATAAATATCCCACGAGTTCCTTGTTTTCGCCCTTCGGATTGCCATTCGCTTTATTGTTCGTGTTCATCTCCATGATATCCTCCGTATTAAAAAGTAAGCGCGTCAAACGACCCGTAGAGCGACTTCATAAATGCCGTCGCGATAGAGATCACCGCTACGATGGCAAGAACCGTCAGTACAAGCGAAATAATGCCGATCGTCCGCGCTTTTGCATCGGGCTGTTTCAAATATATAAATGCGTACCCAAGCCCGAACGGCGCAAGAAAAAAACTCACCAGATAAATTACTATCTGTTTTGCAACCGATGTCGAAAGCGGAGCATTTTTTAATTTCCTCCCGCACTGCGAGCAAAAGTTCGCGGTGGTAGAGACAACCGCTTGGCATGACGGGCACATTATTATTTCCGGCATAGTATCCATTACGCGAATATATAATCCAATGTTTTTCTCTCCAAGTCGCCTCCGACAATTTTTATTTTCACCTCGTCTCCGATGGAATATTTCTTCTTGGCTTTCTTCCCCACAAGCGAATATGTTTCTTTGTTGAAAATATACATATCGTCTTTCATATCTTTGAATTTTATCATGCCGCTTGCTTTGGTACGCGACTCCTCCACATACACTCCCCACGTGGTGATGCCCGAGATCACCCCTGTATGCACGCTCCCGACCCGTTCAAGCATATATTCAACCTGCTTATACGCGATCGACGAGCGCTCGGCATCAGCGGCATCGACTTCCCTCCGCGAGAGCGCCTCTGCGACGCTGTGATACCATGCGCCCTCCTGCTTGCTCAAATGCCCGCCGTGCAAATGCTTTTGCAATATTCGGTGCACCAAAATATCGGCATATCGTCTGATGGGTGAAGTAAAATGCGTATAATGTTCGAGCGCGAGCCCGTAATGGCCGATATTTTTTATAGAATATATCGCCTTTGCCATAGATCGCATTGCGACGGTCTTCACCAGCGACTCTTCCGGAGTTCCTTTAATTTTCCTGAATATCTCGTTCAATTCTTTCGATGAAATACTCTTTCCTTCAACCGCAATTTCGTGCCCCATCATTCGCAGGAACAACAAAAGCTCGCTTGCGGCCTCTTTTTTAGGCACGTCATGCGTACGATACACAGAAGCCCCTTTATTTATCCGTTTTATTTCCCGGCTCAAATATGTGGCCACTTCTTTGTTAGCGAGGATCATAAACTCCTCGACAAGCTTATGCGCATCGAGTATCGGCTTTTCCTCAATGCTCACCGGCTTTCCTTTCGCATCGAGTATGAATTTTACCTCTTCCTTTTCAAAATCAACCGCTCCTCCATGCATTCTTTCCTTTCGCAGTAGCTTCGCCACCATGTTCAAACGATGCAGTTCCTCATAATACTCGCCCGTTTTTTCATCGAGCACTCTTTGCGCGTCTTCATACGCAAATCGCTTGTTTGAATTAATGATCGTCCTCCCGAGCCAC
>JBBTYM010000033.1:0-1269 GCA_038061765.1 Patescibacteria group bacterium | reverse complement strand
AAATATCTATCGCGCTCGCGTCATATCCCTGCGGGAATTTCACTTCCGCTTCGATCCATTTGCCCTTGCTTTTCGTATTGAGCGTGCGCGGCTCAACTTTTACTTTTACTGCGACGGCCGCAGTAGTAGTCGCTGATTGCGCAAGCGTCGTGAAAGAGTAATCGGTTGACGTTGCGAGATTGCCCGCGACATCTTTTGATTTCACGAGATAATGATACGTGGTGGACGCGGTAAGCGAACTGATCGCCACCGAGTGCGTGGTTGTGGTCGCGGTCTGAAGCGCGCTCAACAATCCATACGCGGTCGATGTGCCGTACTCCGCCTGACCGTCCGCTGATTCATTTGTCGTCCACTGTATCACCGCAGATGTCGGAGTGATGCTGGAGGCCGCAACGCCAGTGATGACCGGAGCGGTTGTATCGACAACCGGCGCAAGCGTCGTGAAAGAGTAATCGGTCGACGTTGCGAGGTTTCCTGCAACGTCTTTTGATTTCACGAGATAGTGATAGGTCGTGGATGCGGTAAGCGAGCCGAGCGAAACGCTGTGCGCGGTCGTGGTCGCTGTCACCGGGGAGCTTGAAAGGCCATATGCAGTCGATGTGCCGTACTCAACCTGTCCGTCTGCCGGCTCATCGGTGGTCCAGCCGACAGTCGCCCCAGTTTGGGTAATGCTCGATGTTGCCACGCCGGTGATAACCGGTGCAGTGGTGTCGGTGACTTGCGCGAACGCGGTCAATGCGCCCAAAAACCCAAACACGATCAGCATATTCGCCACAATAAGAAGTTTTTTTGTCATACTATTTTGTTTAATTATTTATGAGTAAATGAAAAGCGAGGATTAACCCCTCGCTTACTTCAGACGCCCAATGGCAAAATGTGTTACATCCTTTAAAAAAGCCCTTTAATACTTATACCTGCTCACCACAAGGCCGTTTTCGTCCCGCAAAAGGATCGCGTCGGCCTCATTTGCCCAAATTTCCCTGGAATGGCCCAGATACACGCGCCATTCATCCGCAAGAAAATCGTAATAGTTATAATTCGCCTCCACGCATTTTGAATAATTAAAATGCGCGGCAAGATAATCGCGGCATTCCGTATCTATCAATATGTCGTTTAAGTTCGGTTCTTTACAGCTTGCGTTCTGCGTGATCACTTTCTGGCAATACGAACTCAATTCCTGTGTTTCAAGCACGTTCGGCTTCGGACACGTCGCGGGAAGCACCGGCGTGAATTTGTAATAATTATTCAGATACCCGATACAGCTGTTCA
>JBBTYM010000032.1:0-2701 GCA_038061765.1 Patescibacteria group bacterium | reverse complement strand
GAAAAGGGCGCGTCACCAACTTGCCGTTTCATTTTCAAGCAAAATAACCCTGCTTGAAAAAATAACGTTCGCCCGCAATCTCTCGCTGATGATAAAATCGGGTATCGGCATGGCGGAAGCGGTAAGCATTCTTCTTGAAGATGCCGAGCGAGCGCCGCTTCGAAAAGTTCTTTCAAAAATAAAAGCAGACCTTGAAAAAGGGCTTCAGCTTTCTGCCGCGCTTGCTACCTTTCCTACGCAGTTTTCTACAGTGTTCATCAGCTTGCTTAACGCAGGGGAGGAATCGGGAAACCTCGAATCATCCCTCCTGCAAATAGCGACCCAGCTTAAAAAAGAGAACGATCTCAAAAAGAAAATAATGTCCGCCATGGCGTATCCCGCGATTCTGCTTTCGCTTGCATTCGGCGTCGTGGCGCTCCTTGTCACCGTGGTACTCCCGCGCGTAAGCAAGATATTCACGCAAGCGCACGTACAGCTGCCGCTTCTTACTCGCATTCTGCTTGGCATCTCTGATTTTGTCGTGAGCCAGTTTTTTGCAACGCTCGCGATTCTTGCGGGCATTGTCGCCCTTGTCGTGCTCGCTCGCAGATCGTCCGCCGGCAAACGCGCCCTGCAGGTTCTTTTCATCAAAACGCCGCTTATCGCCCCGCTGATGAAAAAGATCGCGCTTGTCCGCTTCACCGGCACTCTGCATTCGCTGATGAAGGCGGGCGTGCCGCTCACCCGCGCGCTTGAGATTACCGCGCAGGCGATCGGTAACGCGTCATACCGGGATGTACTGCTTGGTATCGCAAAAAACGAAATATCAAAAGGGATATCGCTCGGCATGGCGCTTAAACAGCGGCCGGAATATTTCCCACGGCTCACTTCAAGCATGATCGTTGTGGGAGAAAAATCAGGGAATCTTGAAAACGTGCTCGAAAATTTAAGTTCTTTTTACGAAGAAGAAGTGGACGGTACGATCAAGGCGCTTATCACTATTCTCGAGCCGGCTCTGCTTTTGTGCATCGGGCTTATCATCGGCGCAATCGCACTTTCTATCGTCATGCCGATCTATCAGATGATCAACGTGGTGCGGTAAGCATAAAAATTTCTAATTCCTAATTAACCTAATTTCTAATCAATGCCAAAACACCAACATCCGCTTAGTCATTGAATATTAGAAATTGTGACTTAATCGGGTCGCTGGAATGATGTTTGCTATAATTTCATCTCATAAATTGACTTAATCGTATCAATATGATACGATTATTGTATTCATTTGATACGAATATTATGCATTTTTCTTCACGGCAACAAAAAATCATTCTTCTTCTTATTGAAAAAGGGACTGCACAGTCATCCCTTATTCACGAAGAAATCACTAAAAAAGGTGAGAATGTTTCATTAGTAACGATCAAGCGGGAACTTGCCGAGCTGGCAAACCAAAGAGTTATCGCGGTTCGCGGAGGGGGGCGATCTACCGCATACGCCATTACAACGCCCGGCAGGATATTTGCCGATATTAATGCCCGCGAGTATTGCGCCGTCGAACCGGACAAGCGCTATGGCATGAATAGCTATAACTTTGATCTTTTTCCTAAAATGCCGCTTGATGTTTTTTCAGACACCGAACAAAAAATGCTTGAAAGTGCAACGATGGAATATGCTCAAAGAACAGAACACCTCCCTCCTGCAATACAAAAAAAAGAACTGGAGCGCCTGATCATTGAGTTATCATGGAAATCCTCCCGCATTGAAGGAAACACGTACACTCTCCTTGATACCGAAAAGCTTATTTTAGAGAACCGGGAAGCGCCGGGGCATGACCACGCGGAAGCGCGCATGATCATAAATCACAAAAATGCTTTTTTATTTGTTCGCGAACACGCGCCGGAATTCAAAACAATTACACGCGCAAATCTCGAACAATTACACGCGATCTTGGTGAGCGATCTCAGCGTCGGAACGGGCTTGCGCAAAAAACCGGTCGGCGTTACCGGGTCGCTCTACAGGCCGCTTGATAATCTCTACCAAATACAAGAAGGGGTTGATGCGTTATCACAAGCGATCGCACGCATGCACTCTCCGTACGCGAAAGCCATGACTGCTCTTTTAGGTATCAGTTATCTTCAGCCGTTTGAGGACGGTAATAAACGGACTGCGCGGCTTGCGACAAACGCCATGCTTCTCGCGCACGCGTGCGCCCCTCTTTCTTATCGCAGTGTGGACGAAAATGAATATCGCGAAGCACTGCTTGTATTTTATGAGATCAATTCAATAATGCCGTTTAAGAAAATTTTTCTCGGGCAATATGTTTTCGCTGCAAAGAATTACGCGGTAAAATGAACGTATGAAACAAAAACAACAAAATACAAAGCATCCGCAATGCAGGTTTCCTGCTTCATGCTTCATGCTTCATGAGAAAGGCTTCACCATACTCGAACTTATTTTAGTGATCGGTATTTTTGCCGTCATTGCCGGCGTTGCGACGGTACAGCTTGCCAATTTCCAGCGCGGTACGGTGCTTGAAAGCACATCAAAAGATGTCGTGAGCGCGTTGCGCCTCGCGCACGACAAAGCGATGCTCGGGGAAGACGGCAACAGCAATGGACAAGGAGACCCGTGGGGCATTCGGTTTGCCAACAGCACAGCGGACACCTATGCTTCGTTTTACGGCGCGGCATATGATATAAATAATGTGAAAGAAACGACTTACCTT
>JBBTYM010000031.1:0-2949 GCA_038061765.1 Patescibacteria group bacterium | reverse complement strand
GGTGTCGGTCACGGAGCCCTTGTATCCCTCCCAATCGCCAAGCTGTTCTTCTATAACGGTATTTCCGTTCACATCGCGCTCAAAAAAACGGGGGTTTGAAGGGTTATTATCGTATGGATCATCATCGGGCGTTGCGCCAAGCTGATCGGCAAGGCCGGATTGATAATTTTTCACCCCTGTTGCTGGATAATTATAGCCCTCGATGATGCGGGATTTTTCCATCAGTTCCTGTATTTTTTCAAAAAGTTCCGGGTAAAAAGGCGGAGACATCCATACCAGATCTGAGTCGGCGTTGGTGATAGTGGCGATTGCAGGGTCTCTTACGGTCGCGGTAAAGTCGTTATAGGACACCTCTGTTCTTGTATTGAGGAGTGTGGTGGACCCATCTTCAAATGTGGAACTAAAATATTTTTGCCAGAATGGCGTAATAATCTCTTCGCCGTTGATGGCGGCGGGGATATGATAGATGTCGCCTTGAGAGAATATCTTGGCGCTTTCCGCGCTCACTGCGGTGGCGGCGGGGATGGGCATCACTCCTCCTACGAGCACCGGCACGCCGCCGATGATGCCCCCGGCGGCTTTACTGCGCGGTTCGGTAAGAGGCGGCATTTGCGTGAGCGAGTCATTTTGCGCGTTGTATTGTTCTACGGTGGCAAGAATCCCGTATTCGCTTTGTCCGCCGGCAAGCATGATGGCGTTTGCGCTCGCTGGTGCGGCGGCGATAAATCCGCGCGGAGCAATGTCCGCTGATTTCCGCTTTAACGCGGACGCGTCATCTGCCACGGTGGGGTTGTATTCAAAGATTGCTCCGGAAGAGAATCCTTGGGCGAGGATGCCGCCAAAAACATAAATGCGCTGCTGTGTGTTGGTTGGCGGATTTATCGCGGCGGTTGCGGCTACAGCAAACGCGACAGGGGAAGGGAATTTTGCAAATTTAGTAACGAGCGTATCGGTCGCTTGATTATATTCAAGTATCTGGTCTGAAATGACGCCGTCATTACTACCTCCGAACAGATAGATCCTTCCATTGGGAGAGTAGTACGCTCCAGCAAGGCCGGTGGAGGACGCCGGAAGGCGCGCGGACATTGTTCTGAACGTTTGATTTGCCGGGTTAAACTCCCAGATGGTTGCGTATGCTTTCGCGCTGTCAAAGCCCCCAAACAGATATATCCTTCCGTTAGGAGGATAATACACCGCCGTAGACCCCGAGATGGCAATAGGAAGAGATGCGACAAGGGTGCCGTCGGAAAGACGGAACACTTTATCGGAATGGCCGAATTGGTTGTACCCGCCAAAAACGTAGTCGTTGGCAATTGCCGCTTGCGCAAGCCCTTGCGGGAGTCGTGGCGTAGCAATGGTGGTAGCCATGCCAGTGACGGCATTTGTGTAGTATGGGCGCATTTCAAATAACCCTTGGAGCGCTCCGGGTGTTGAAGTGGCGATGGTATCGAGGGTCGAATTATGGTTGACGTTTCTTCGCGAATCCGCAAGTGTTTCTTCAAACACAAAAGAGCCGGCGCCGATGTTGGCAGGGATGCCGTTTGCACCGATGGCTCCCACGGTGTTTTTGCGGATGAACCTGTCTTCTTGCCCCGTCTGTTTATCGTCGTATGCGGCAAGTTGGGTAATCATTTCTGGCGTGCCGTCACCGTTAAGATCGTAGGTCACTTGGTTGGTGGCGGTGTTACACACGCCAGATTGCGTTATTTCTGTTCCGGTGCCCGGAGTAAAGTAGACGATACGCGGACAATTCGTGGTCGCAATGCTTGCGACGTTCACCGGATTTTCTACCGGCGTCGTAACGACAGCCGGAGGTTTTTCGGTAACCAGGGGGATCTCTTGATAGTACGCACCACACCAATTCGCTTCTTCAAAAAACGTTTTACCCGCGTGATTGGTGGTAACGGCGGCCGCGTCATACGCGCATGAGTAAGGCGCGCCGGAAAAAGTGAGAAGGTTGCCTTTGTCATAGCCCGCGGGACAGCCGCCGCCGAGCTCCCATGTGCCTCCGCGCAACTCGGCCTCCCCTTTATTGATAGGAGTTCTTCCGAGTACATCCATTGTATTGAGCGCGGTCGTCGCGTTGGCTACGTATAAACTAAACTCAAGCATTGCTTTCAGGAGAAATGAGCGGAAGTCGTTCATTGATGCCGCGAGCGCGCCCGCGGATTGCGCGAGCATTGTGTTTTCTTGTAGCGAAGCAGTTGATTGCCGGCGCGCCTTTCTCGGTTTTTTTGCGCTGGCGAGAGCGTTGGTAATAAGCCCCATCTCTTTTTTGAGAAGAAGGTTGAGTCCGGCATTTGTAATCGCAAGCACATACGGCTTGATCACGCTTCCTGCGCCGGTGCCGAGCTTGTTGGTGAGGCCCGTGATGGAATCCTCGAGGCGTTTCATTGGTGCTTGAAGCGCTTTATTGGCGAGGTCGGATATTTGTTCTCCCGGTGTGACGGTTTTGCATTTTACTTCGCCGCCTTGTGATATCCACCACGCTTTGAAGTCATCAGCATTGTTAAAGGCAAACTTACTATATACATCAGCTGTGTCTTTCCCTATGAATTGATCTCTGAATTGGCTATCAAAATTAATGTTATAGGAATAGGGTATTATGTCCGGCGAGTTATTTGTTGGAACAAATTTAACCCCCGAATATGTTTTTTCTCCGGCAAGGAACTGACTTGGCACTTCTGTAATCGTACACTTTTCCTGGGCAAGAAACCCCTTGCTGATGTTGAGCTTCGCGACCGATTCGGCGCTTTTTTCCGATTTGATCTTAGCCATCTCTTCCGCGACAATAAGCGTTTGGCCGATCTGGTTGTTTTCCTTTCGCGCAAGTTCAATGAACGAAGCCCATCCGCCGTTTCTGAAATCTTCTTGGAACTTCTGTAAGCCGGCTGCCGCTCCGGTGAATGTACAAGCTACTTTTTCATCGAATGTCGTTACGGCATACGG
>JBBTYM010000030.1:0-1402 GCA_038061765.1 Patescibacteria group bacterium | reverse complement strand
AAAGACGAATTCATTTCCTGCGAGCATTTGCTTTTGGCGGTTTTAGACATTCCTTCGGCCAGCCAATCCTTATTGAGCGAATTCGGCGTTCGTCGGGAAACCCTTTTAAGGGTTTTAGCCCAGCTTCGCGGTTCGGTCAGAATTACGGACGAGATGCCGGAAAGCAAATTTCAGGTCTTGGAAAAATACGCCGTTAATCTAACCGAACAAGCCCGTCAAGGAAAACTGGACCCGGTTATCGGTCGGGAAGAGGAATTGCGGCGGCTGATTCAGGTTCTTTCCCGGCGCAAAAAAAACAATCCGGTGCTCATCGGCGAACCCGGGGTAGGAAAAACCGCGGTGATTGAAGGGTTGGCCCAGCGGATTATTAAAGGTGAAATCCCCGAAGGTCTCAAAAATAAAGAAATCATTATGCTGGATTTAGGGGCCTTGATTGCCGGCACCAAATTCCGCGGCGAATTTGAGGACCGGCTCAAGGCCTTTGTTCAAGAAATTAAAACTTCCAGCGGCCGCTACCTTCTTTTTATTGACGAGATTCATATGATTGTCGGCGCCGGCGCCGCCGAAGGAGCGGTGGACGCCTCCAATCTTTTAAAACCCTCATTGGCTCGGGGCGAGCTTCACGCCATCGGAGCGACGACCATCAATGATTATCAAAAATACATCGAGCGGGATGCGGCTTTGGAACGCCGTTTTCAGCCGGTAATGGTGGAAGAACCAAATTTTGAGGACAGCCTCGCTATTCTTCAGGGAATTAAGGAAAAATACGAAATTCATCACGGGATTAAAGTCAGTGATGAAGCGATTACCGCCGCCGTCAACCTTTCCAGTCGCTATATTACCGACCGTTTTTTGCCGGATAAAGCCATTGACTTAATAGATGAAGCGGCGGCGGCCCGCCATTTGGAGAGCGACAGTTTGCCGGCCGAAATTGACCGCTTGCGCCGGGAAATCACCCGTTTGGAAATCGAACAGCGCTCGGCGAAATCTCCGCGTCAAAAAACCATTGAAAAAGAGTTGAAAAAACTCCGAGCCGAAAATGACGAACTTTCCGGCCGTTGGCATGCCGAAAAAATTAATCTGGAAAATTTTCATAATCTCCGGCAGCGGATTGATGAATTAGAGCGCTTGGCGGAATCAGCCGAGAGAGAAGGCGATCTGGAAAAAGTAGCCAAGATTCGCTACGGCGAATTACCGACGGCCCAGCAAGAGTATCAGGCATTTGAAAAGCGTTATTTCTCAAAAAATCATCGCCAAGAAAAATTCATCAAAGAATATGTTGATGCCGAAGATGTGGCCGCCGTAGTTTTTCGTTGGACCGGCATTCCGGTGAGCCGAATGCTGGAATCGGAAATGACTAAACTCTCGCGAATGGAAGAAGTTCTTGGTCGACGGGTCGTCG
>JBBTYM010000029.1:0-1459 GCA_038061765.1 Patescibacteria group bacterium | reverse complement strand
GCAGTACTGCACAGTACAGCTTCGGCTTCACTACTCGGCGCGCCTCGCATCTGACATTTTATAATGCAAAGCAACATTTATAACTAATACACATATATGCAAGACGAATCCATGCAAGAAAAAGATATCCCGTCAGAGGAGCCGATGGCATACAAGACAGAACCGAAAAAGAGGATGTTTGCCGGGTGGTGGAGCGATTTGAAGTTCTGGGAAAAGGCAGTGAGTATCGTGTGCGCGGTGCTTGTGCTCTTTCTCTTTTATGTGTCGCTCGACGCTAATAAATACCAGGCGGTGGTGCGTGTGGTGGAAGGCGAAGGAAGGGTGGGCGTGAACCCCACGACCGAACGGCTTGATTTCGGCGATCTTTCGCGGGGCACTTCCGCGGTGCGCACCGTCACGATAAAAAACGGCACCATTATGCCGATGTATGTGATGATGGTGAAAACAGGAAGCATTGCCGACTTGGTTGACATTGATACGAACTACTTGAAAGTGCCGCGCGGAGCGGAGCAAAAGATAGAGTTTCAAACATATATTCCGGCGTCCGCGGCGATAGATGCGACGTACAAAGGGCGGGTGTATGTGTTTAAGATACCGACGTTCTGGCTGTAACTATATATGGAAAACGATACGCTCATTATCCCTCAAGGAGGCGCGCCGAAAAAGAAGCACAGAGTGATGCGGGCGGTGGTGAATGTGATCGTGTATATTCTGATCATTGCGAGTATTACGGTGGGCATTCCGAAGTTCCTTTCTTGGTATCTTGATACGCCCTATCCGATGGCGACCATTACTTCTGGCTCCATGTGGCCCGCGTTGAAAGAAGGTGATCTGGTATTTATCAAAGGCATCCGCGATAGAGCGCAGGTTCAGATCGGGGACGTCATCGTGTATCGGAACAGAGAAAATAATACCTTTACCATTCACCGCGTCGTTGCGCTGGGGAACGATGAGATAACCACGCAGGGAGATGCGAATTTTACCAAAGATGCGCCGGTGAAATATGAAGATGTGGTAGGTGAAACGTTTAAGGTATACGGGAAAAGCATACGACTTCCGAGCGTGGGGTTCGTGACGATGTATGCAAGTAGTAAAGTAAACCTACAGCAATGAAACACAATGAAGTGCAAAGAAAATATGTCGACGGAGTGCGAGCGCCCAAACGAGGTGTTTCATGGAACGCGCATGTACGCGAATGGCTTGCCGCGCACGCGCACAAGACCCCCGTGCTTATCGCCTTTGCGTCGTTGCTGATACTTTCAAACTCGGTCATTTATCTGGCGGCATTTGAAGCGCATGTCATCAATGTGACGGCGGTTATCGAGCGTCCGCCCACGATGTGTGCCGCGCTTTCCGTGGGGTATTGGAGAAATCACGACGGATGCTCCGGCGGGGAAGGGGAAAGCGATTGGACGAATGAGATTCATGACATCACGCACGAGTTTGCCGGCCTATTTTA
>JBBTYM010000028.1:0-2075 GCA_038061765.1 Patescibacteria group bacterium | reverse complement strand
GAGGCATGGCGAAAAAGAAAAAAGTTGTCCTTATTATAGAAGACGACCCGATACAGCTTCACGCGCTCGCGACGACGCTTCGCAAAGAAGGGTACGCCGTGCATACCGCAGAAAACGGACGCGATGGATTTGAAACGGCGAAGGCAAAAACGCCGGATGTTATTTTGCTTGATATCATCATGCCGGTCATGGACGGCATCGCGGCGCTTGAAAAAATAAATAACGACCCCGTCACCAAGCACATCCCCGTGATCATCCTCACCAATTTCGCGCTATATGAAGAGGTGCACCCGTTCATGAACCATGACAAAGACCATTTTCTTACCAAGACCAATACGTCGCTTCGAGACATCATTACCAAAGTAAACGCTATTCTTTCGTGAAACTTTCTCTCACACAACAAGCGTTGTTGTTGTGCGCCATCACCCTACTGACCAGCGGCGTCGCGCTTGTGTGGTTTCGCGCCGATGCGAGTTTTCTCGTCCTTGCGATCACCGTATCTGTCGCGATGGCTGGATTCGGGGTGCGCATTCTTTTCTCCACAATGCGCTCTCTCAATGATCTGCGGTCCCGCGTCGATGAAGTAGCGAAAGGGAATTATGACGTCATCGCGCCAACGCATGGAATCGGAGAAATTGAAAAACTCAGCGACGCGTTCAACGTGATGGCATTTCGGCTGAAGCATCACGAACGGCATCTCGCGCATCGGGCATACCAGGCCGCCGTGCTCAAGGAGATCTCGGAGCGCATCACCGCATCGCTCGACGAAGGCGAAGCGGTGGAGATCATTGCGGGGTCGCTCGGCAAGGTCGTGCCTTACAGCATCGTTTCGTATCTTACGATACGCCCCAATGGTATGGCATTCCTCAAATGCCACATCGAAGAATCGGTGAGCAAGGCATTCTCGGAAGAAGCAAAACGCATCATGCTCCGCGCGCTCGCCGCGCTGAAGGGCGCCGCGTTCACGGAAGAGCAGATCGAAAAAACGATATGCTTTGGCGCGTTTTTTGACGAAGAAGCAAAAGATCCCGTGCGCTCACACTTCACGCTTCCTATCTATGTGAGCGGAGCGCTCACCGGCGTCATCACGGTCGCCTCCGCAACGCCGAACCTCTATAAAGAGGACGAGATCGGTATTTTGTACGCGGTCACGGAACAGGCGGGCGCAACGATATCCAAAATGAAAAAGCTCATCACCGAAGAGTCGAACAAAACTCATTCGATGCTTTCGTCCATCAATGAAGGGCTCATCATGGTCACCACAAGACAAAAGATATCAATCATCAACGAAAAAGCGAAGGAGATCATCGGCATCCCGCATCTTGACCGTCCCTCATTGCTTGACGTCATTCAGGCGCTCTACGGCACGTTTGATTTTCGCGGCGCGACCGATCGCGTGCTCGCGTCCAAACAAACAGAGTCGTTTTCTGAATTCACCGCGGGCGCCCGCATATATAAGATCGTCGCAAATCCCGTGAAAGAAAAGGATGGGGACATCGTCGGCGTCGTGTTCGTTTTTTTGGACATCACCAAAGAAAAAGAGATCGACCGGATGAAAACGGAATTCATTTCCATCACCTCGCACCAGCTCCGCACGCCGTTGTCTTCTATGAAATGGTTCTTAGAAATGCTCCTGAATAACGATGCGGGGGAGTTACAGGAAAAACAGCGCGGCATCGTGAACGATGTATATATTTCCAACGAGCGCATCATTACGCTCGTCAACGACCTGCTTGATGTGTCGCGCATCGAAGCGGGTAAAATGCAGAACGAGCCGACGCCGACCAATCTCATTGAATTTCTCAAGAGCATGCTCACAGAAGCCGAACAGCAATTTAAAAAACGCGGGCAAACATTTGAATTCCACCGGCCTGATACGCTTCCGCGCGTGATGGTGGACCCCAAGCTCGTGTGGCAGGTGCTTTCGAATCTTTTAAGCAACGCATCGAAATACACGCCCGAAGGAGGAAAGGTGTCGCTTGAGCTTTCAGTTAAAAATGATGCCGTGCTGATGACGGTCACCGACAACGGCTATGGCATCCCTGAATTCCAACAACATCGGATATTCGAGAAAT
>JBBTYM010000027.1:0-6846 GCA_038061765.1 Patescibacteria group bacterium | reverse complement strand
ACAACAAGCGCAATAATCCCGGGAGCAAGCAGGAGCAGTACAACTCCCGCGACCACATACAGCAATGTTTTCCGCGCATCAATGGCTTTTTGCGGCATCTGCCCGCCCATCATAAACAAAAACCCGACCACCAGCATCATAAGCACCGCAATCGGCGGAAGAATCGTATTGGAGAAAAAATCGATTGCCTTGCACACAATGTCAGAGAAAGTTTTTGTGCCGGTAGGTGAAACAAATGTATATGTGCTGGGCGATCCGCCCGGGTCCGGCATGAATGGCTGACACACTCCTCGCGTGCAGGTACCGCTTGCCGAACAAAGATCACCGGACGGGCAAGTACTTCCAACGGCACATGCCGCGTCGAGCCCTGCACATACGGGAGTAGCAACAGGACACTCAGCGCTTATCGTACAAGCTTGCGCATATACCGAATCCGCCGGCACAAAAAGAAACGCCAGCGCGATTACGGCGATAAAACACATTACCACAGCTTTTAGCTTATAGCTTTTAGTTTTTAGATCCGCCAGCTGGCGGATTAATTTTTGTCGTTCGATTTCCATGTTTCTATAAGCTATAAGCTAACGAAGCTAATCCCTAGATGTTGAGTATCACCCGGGTGATTGCCACAATGCTGAAGGTCAGTACCGCCACCGCTACTCCTAGCGTAGTATATATGAGATATCGCCTGGCGAGAATAAGTTTCTTTTCGTCGCCCATCGAGGTGATGTAGAGATACGCCGCGCGCAAGCCCGAAAGCACCGCAAGGAGCGCGATGATCCACGCCATCCACGAGAGCAGAGCGAGAATGATCGCCACAAGATCGCAGTTCCCCGATGGCGTGATCGCCGTGCCGGTAAAGGTGTACCCGAGCGTGTTGCACGACGCCGTACCGGATGGGATTGCAATAACTCCTCCTGGACCGCCGCCTACGCAAATCGGAGGAGGAGGAATCTGATCGCAAATGCCCCCCCACTCACCGCACCCAGGCAATCCTGGATTAATAGCGCAGTTTTCGCATATCCCTGATGTCGCGCTATACACGGTTCCATAAGGACAATACGTTGGGGGGCACGCATAGTCCCCCAACACACATGGCGGCAGCGGGCAAACACCATTTGCGGGGCACAGCGCGCCGTCGGGGCAATAGGTGCCAGGAACACATCCCACGACCGGCACGCACATGCCGGTGCCGGTGTTGGGAATGCACATGAATCCCGTATCGCATTTAAACTCCGAATTACACACGCCGACCGAGAACGGGATCTGACAGAATTTCTCCGCGCTGGTGACGGCATCCTGACATCGCACGTAGTGCGTGTTTCCTCCCGTCACAAGTCCCATTACAAGCGATGTGTGGCTCATGAGGCCGGTCGATGCAAACGGCATCATTGTGTCGTATGCATCTCCCCCGTTCGTGGAATATCGGCAATTCGCATCCGTATCAGTCGTCAAGCTGATAGTTGTACTTGAGATTCCCGGGGCAAGCGCGCCGGTCGGCGACGCGTTTTCACACACCGGTGGCTGGCATGTGCCGGCGATGCACATAAACCCGCTCGGACACATCGCGCTTGAGGTGCACGTTGTTCCCACGTTAAACGATATCGCGCATGCGTTGGTGATCGTACCGGATGACGCGTCCTGACATTTTGCATAATACGTATTGGGTCCCGTAAACAGACCAGTGGCAGTCGTACTATGACTTGTCGTGCCGGTGGTACCAAACGGCGTCATTGATGCGTATGGATCGATCGCTACCAAAGAATAACTGCACGCCGCAGGTTGCGCGGTGGTAAGCCCCATGGTGGTAGAGGTCGTGCCGAAAGGAAGATTGCCAGTGGGGAATGCGCCCGCACATGCAGGCACTGTTGTTGGGCAAATGCCGCTTGCAGGACACACCGCGGCATTGGGGCATATCGTGCCCGGGATACAGCTGATCGTCGCAATATTGAAATTGATCTGGCACATGCCGGCAAGCACGCTCGATGACAACTCTTGGCACAGCACATAGTACGCGTACGAACCATCGGTAAGGCCGCTTAACGACTCGCTATGGCTTGTCGTACCAGTGGTATCAAACAGCGTCATTGCGGTGTATGAATCGGTACTGCTGGTTGAATATTTGCAACTCGAGTCGGCGGAGGTGGTAAGGCCTAAATTCGCAGTGGTGACATTCAATAATGTTCCTGACGGGGTTCCGCTGGCACACTGTGGCGGCACGCAGATGCCCGCATTGCACACGAGCCCTCCTGCGCAATCAAGCGATGTCGTACAGGTAGTCGTGCACTGCTCGCCGGACGCGCAATCGACGTTTGCTTGGCATTGCGGGTAGCATGTGCCGTTGAGACAGATATTATCCGTCGGGCAATCGGCATTCACACTGCACGAAGAAAGCGCGTTGTTTGCCGTGTTTAAAAACCCGGGGAGCACCGAATCGGGATTCAGCATGCATTGGACGAAATTGTCCCCTCCTGTTGCCGGGCTTGTCGCGCCCGGGCACGCAATGGCGCCTTTGGGGTTTGGCTCATAGAGACATCCGTTTCCTTGATATTCACACAACCCTGCTGCCACATTGCACACCGGAATCATAAGCGGCAACGTGCTTGCGGCGGCACATTCGGCATTCGTCGTGCATGCGGTCGCGGTAACTTCTTTGTATGTACAGTCAACTCTCCCATCGAGATAGTAATAGCATCCGTCGATCGCGGTGCAGTTGTACTCTTTTCCTCGCGTGCCTTTATCGACGACAAAACACCCGTCGGGAATTCCCGCTTGTGGCGCTTTTTTCGATCTCTCGGCATACCGCGGCAAACAATTTGTTTTTGTCGTAGGGGTCGAGCCGACTGCCAAAGAGCTGTAATATTGATAATACGCGCACCCGGTTCCTCCTTCAAACGTATTCACGCAGTTGGCAACGCTGTTGTTGGAATTAGCGATTGGCGTGCCGCTGGCGGAATAATAGTTGTAATACAGGCATCCGTTGATGCCTTCGCAGTTGTTGGGCGCGTCAGGCGTCGGCTGGGTACATGCTTGGCCGTCGGGTTGGACGCCTGTAGGCATCTTGGGCATCGCATCGGGCGTGGACGTGGCGTACTGCCCCGTTACCCCACTCCCCATGCCGGGACCGTACGCGCAATCGTATATGTATACGCATGTGCCACCGTTGCAGATACCGTCCCCGTCGGCGCAATCGTTGTCGATCGTGCATGCTAATCCGGTCTCATTCGAGCATCGGGCGTACCTGCACGCGCCGCTTATTGCGTCGCACACGCCGCCGGTAATGCTTTCGGTGCAGTCGGCATTGATCACACAACTCCCCTGCTCTTCTACGTAGCACTGCGTATCAACCGCGGAACCGGAAAGCGAACATATGTTTTTTGCCGCGGGACAAAAACCGCTCGCGGGGCACAGTGAGCCGTCGGGGCACGTCGCGCCGGATGCAAGCGGGTTACAGGCAACAACTTCGGGGCATCTGCCGTCTGCGGGGCACGCTACTCCGCTCGCACACTGCGTGCCCGCCGCACACGATGTACCGAGACATTGATACCCTACTCCGCAATTGTTATCCGCGCGACACGCGTAACATTGCGTAGCGCCGACTGTTTCGGTGGGACCGCACACAGGCGTCGGCGCTATACACGAACCTCCCGGACCGCCCCCTGTTGTGCATACATACTGATCTATTACCGAAACATTCTGCGTTGTAATGGTGGTATTCGTCAGCCCGCCGTTATCGGTCACGGTGAGTGTAATAGTATACGGTCCGGGCGCGGAATATAAATGCGTCGCTTTTTCGCCAACCCCTGAAACTGTGCCGTCGCCCCAACTCCAACTGAATGACTTAACGTAACCGCCTTGAGCTGCATTCGGGTCGGTGCTCGCCGCACCGTCCACGTTCACGCGCAATGGCGCCACGCCGGTAAACGGCGCACCGGGGGGCAGGGTGCTTGCCACACAATTATTGTTGTTCAGATCGCACACCTTGAAAGCGGCGATAGGCGCGATATTGGCAGAAACATTTATCACTCTGGTCGCGATATCGGTGGTATTTGAGCTCGTGGTTACGCGCAATGCGATCGTATACGTTCCCGGTATGAGGTAGGTCGACACATCATAGACATGCGATGCAAGCGACCCCGTACTCTCTACATCGAACGTGGTGCCATCATAATCCCAATCCCATTCATACTTCGCTATAGTGCCCGCGGAAGCGCGCGCATCCACATTCACCGTGAGCGGATCGGGTCCGCTTGTCGGCGTGGCGGTAAAATTCGCGATCAAGCTCGCACCCACCGCCGCCTGTGCCCCACTGCAACTGTATTTATTTAAAAACGCTTCGCCGCCGTTGGATGCTTGATACCCAACAACATACACATCATCAGCGGTAGCAGTGTATGCGGGCATGGTAGAGTTAGTCCGCGCCACACCAAACGCCATTTCGTTGTATTCAGGAGCGCCAGCCTGGTCGCCACGGTAGAGGAATGAGCTAATTACAGACCCGAGTACATCTTGCCAGTCGATGCTTACTCCAATCGAGACTGTTTGAGGACCACCACTACCACAGGACACTCCATCGGACTGAACACAATAGGCTGCAGTGTGACGATATCTTTCATTATTAGGAGTATTTCTTGTAAATGTATATGAAAAAACTGGGTTATCTGCTATTGCGGTAAATGCAGAAATTTCTGGAGGAATATCGTTCCAGTCAAATTCATAGACTATCTTTTTGCCATCGCTTACATTCCAATATCCTGGATCATTTCCACAGTTAAAGCCCCACCACCCATCTCCATTTGTGCCCATTACATATAAACGCGCAAGAGATCCATTAATCTCGTATACAAAGCCAATGTTATGATCAATACATATTACTTGCGGGGAAGCAGAAACGTCGGCATAACTTACTATAACCTGTGATTGGTTTATATGATGTTCTCCTAAAAATGCATCTTCGTTGTTCGTCTGTTGGCGGCCTGTCACAAATATTCTTTCTGATTTTCCACCGACAATACCCCTTCCCACATCATTTTGGGTACCACCGGAATTATATACCTCCCCCCACACGAACCCTCCCGTAGCAATATATTTCCTTAAAAATGAGTCGCCGCCTTTTGTATCCTGATACCCCGTTACAAATATAGTTCCACCCGCTTCCACCGTTATGCCGTACCCGATATCGGTATTATTTGTCGCAACCATATACGAAGAACAATCGAAGGTACATGTTGATGCGGGCGTTGTTCCGACTGCATCCGTCCCCCGACACCCATTAGCGGGAATGTCAGTTGTTATTACCCCTGTTCCGGTGCTGGTTGCATTCATCATCGTACTGCCGGAAGGGCAATATGCCCATACGGCTCCCGTAGTACTTTTAGTGGTTTTTGGCATCGTGGTGAGCGAGTCATACGTCACCATACCGCTAGTCCCAAAAGTAGTCATTAGCACGCCGGCGGTGTTATATTTCCGCACGAACATATCGGTATTGATACCCGTCGTCTGGGTGTACCCCGTCATATACACAGCGGTGCCAGAGACCGCAACGCCAAAGGCGGATGCATTGTTTGTTACGGTGTATGCCACCGCGAACCGTGACCCTCCCGCGGCAGTGTACGACAACAGCATCGCTTCAATACCGCCGCCTGCTTTTTCGCGATATCCCGCCGCATACACATTGCCCGCACTATCAAGCGCAGCGCCACGCGCGATATCTGCTCCCGCACCACCCGAATCATAGACCTGTGTCCAGACAACCGCGCCCGTTGCATCATACTTGCGCACGAACGCATCGCTGTTCAAGCTTGCGTTGTCCTGCTGGCGGCCTACGACATATACGGCACTGCCGTCGGGCATCACCGCGATGCCATATCCCGATTCATTGCCGCTAACGCCGGCGGTCACGACATCATACACATCCGACCACACGACGTTGCCGTTTTGGTCGTATTTGATGACATACATATCAAGCCCCGTCGCGGGCGCGTATTGCTCGCCCGTAACATAGGTGTTGTTCGCGCTATCGGTGGCAACCGCGTATCCGTAGGCATACGCGCCGCCCTGAAGATTATACGTAGTTGTGCGCTCAAGCCCGAAAGCGGGGCAAGTGACGGGAGCGGTTTGCGCGCATACCACTGAAGGGGCGATGCCAACCACCGCACTCACAATACCAATGACAACAAAGCTCGTTGCTATGAGTGCTTTTGTTTTTTGTTTGTTATTTATGATTCCCGCTTTAGGTTTCATGTTTCAAGATTCAAGTTTCATGATCTTTATTTCGGTATGCAAATATCAAATAAATACGGGATGTTGCTGCGGACAAAATTCGAGTTGATAAGACAAGTATATGGGTTCGGGCCCGATACGACATTGGGCGCGTTCGTTGTGAACGACATCGTGTAATCAGCATCATTCACTATATCGGTCGCGAGATCGCGACAGCGGATGTAATAATCGTATGCGGCGGCAGTTACGCTCGTAAGGCCGGTCAGCGTGACCGAGTGCGCGGTGGTGCCGGTCGTGGAAAATGTTTTCATCACGCTTGCGCCGTAGGGCGTATTGATGAATGTCGAATATTGGCAATCGGCATTCACATCTGTTTTCACGCTCATGATGACGGCGGTCGTTCCCGCAGGGAACACGGCGGGCGTCGGTTGGCTCAAAGAGCCGTCGAAGCGTGAAAGATATCCGTCAAAACGGATCGGCCCGGTGCCCGTCCCTTGCGCGATACAAAACTTCGAGGGACCGCACACGTCAGGCGTGCAGTCCGCATCCGTCGTACACGCGGCGGTGCAGATGCTTACTGGCGGAGGCGGCGGGGGCGTGACTGCGGCCGCAGAAACAATAATTGAC
>JBBTYM010000026.1:2876-5115 GCA_038061765.1 Patescibacteria group bacterium | reverse complement strand
GGAGCACAACCGCAAGAAACGACGATCGTTGATTGCGCGCTTTCCGAAGAAGAAATGCTTTCGCGGATGAAGCCAAAAACGCGGTACAACATCAAGGTGGCCCAGCGGCACGGCGTGAAAATTATAAGCCCGGACGACCAGACGCAACTCGACCCCGAAATTTTTCTTTCGTTGCTTTCTCTTACTGCCACGCGGCACCGTTTTCGTACGCATACCGCGCGCTATTATCGTCTGATGCTTGAATCATTGCTACCGCAAGGGGCGAGCGTGGTTGATCATGCGTGCGCGGCCCGGCTATTTTATGCACAATATGGCGGAGAAGTGACCGCATGCGCGCTTGTGATGTTTTTTGGAAAACGGGCGACGTATCTGCACGGCGCTTCAAATGATGTGCAAAAAAATGTTATGGCGCCATACGTATTGCATTGGGAGATCATGAAATACGCGCAAAAAGCGGGGTTTTTGGAATATGATATGTGGGGAGTGGCGACCGAGGGGTCGTCGGAAGAAACAAAGCGGAAATGGGGAGGATTTTCACGGTTCAAGCTTGGGTTTGGCGGCGCTGTCGCGCACAGGCCCGGGGCGTATGATTTCCCGCTTCGCCCGCTGTGGTATACTATATATAGAGGCGCGAAAAAAGCGTCTCGTATAGTGAGACAAGTACGACATGATTAAGCGCAGTATAAAAAAAATAACCCCCGGATTCATACTGTCGGCGTATCATCTTTCGCTCGCGTATATCGCCGCGCTTTGGTATCGCTTTCCTTCCGAAGCGATGGTGGTGATAGGGGTAACGGGCACGAAAGGCAAATCGAGCGTGGTGTTCATGCTCGCCAAGATACTTGAAGAAGCCGGTATCAAAGTTGCGGTGTCTTCGTCGTTGATGTTCAAGATCAACGAGAACGAATGGCTGAATCCGTATCATATGACGATGGCGGGGAGGTTCAAGCTTCAGCAGTTCTTGTATCAGGCGCGCGCCGCGGGGTGCACGCACGTGATCATTGAAACAACGTCGGAAGGCATCAAACAGCATCGCCATCGGTTCATTAATTTTGACGTCGCGGCGTTTACTAATCTCACGCCGGAGCACATCGAGGCGCATGGCGGGTTTGAGAATTACAAGCGTGCGAAAGGAAAGCTTTTTGAGGCGCTTGCGGGCATGCCGCATAAAACCATCGGCGGAAAGGTCGTCGAAAAAATTTCAGTGGTGAATACCGACAATGAGCATGCAGATTATTTTCTCGCTTTTCCTGCGGATAAAACATACGGGTTCAGCGTGCAGGGGAAGTGCTCGTTGCCGGCAAGCGGACGCCACGCGTGTGTGTCTGTATCGGCGATGGTGGTGTCGTCCGATGGAGTGCAGTTTGATATTGAAGCTGTCAAATTTCATATGCGTTTGCTTGGGCAATTCAATGTCGAGAACGCGCTCTGCGCCGCAGTGACCGCACGGGGACTCGGCGTGGATTTTTCCGTTGCCGCATCATCACTCGCAAAGATAGAAGAGATCCCGGGAAGGATGAAGTTTATACGCGAGGGACAGAAATTCACCGCGATCATTGATTTTGCGCATACGCCAAGTTCATTTGAAGGTGTTTTTGCGGCTGTGCGGCAGTTGAAGGATCCGCGCGGGAGGATTATCGCGGTATTTGGTTCCGCGGGCGGAGGAAGAGACAAATGGAAAAGGCCGGAGCTTGGCAAGATCGCCGCGCATAATGCGGATCATATTATTCTCACCGCGGACGATCCGTACGAAGAAGATGTGGAAGTTATTTGTTCAGAGATACAAAAAGGCATTGATGCGGAGGCGTTCAAAGGAAAAGTGGAGGTTATTGCTCCGAGACAGCAGGCGATCAAAGCCGCATTAAGCATGGCGCGATGGAATGATATCGTATTGCTCTTGGGAAAAGGAACCGAACAGACGCTGATGATTGGCAATGAAAGCGTGCCGTGGAACGAGGAGGGGCTCGTGATAGAAGAAATACGTAATATGTTATATGACAGGAGGTGACACAAAGGCAGTAAAAACTTTTTTGTTGTTGCTGGTGTTCTTGGGGGCGGTGATGATGATATTTTTTTATACCGCACGAAAGGAGGTGCTTGAGATCGCACAGGTAACCGTGCCGTTGTCTTCGCATGAACCGCGCATGATCGCGTGGGAACAGCTCAGCGCTTTGAAAGACGCCACGAAGGTGGAGGTGCGAGTGGGTGGTGCGCGCGTGATCGCGGAAGTGATGCGGAG
>JBBTYM010000026.1:0-2866 GCA_038061765.1 Patescibacteria group bacterium | reverse complement strand
AAGCGCCAGCAAGGCCTTTCGGGAAGAGAGGGGCTTGCCGAGAACGAGGGAATGATGTTTATATTTGATAAGGCGGAAGCGCATTCGTTCTGGAATAAGGATATGAAGTTTCCTATTGATATACTATGGATGGCGCGCGGAGAGGTGGCAGGCGTGTCGCCGCTTCCTATGTATGACGGGGCTTCGCCGGCAATTATCACCGCTCCATCGCCCGCCGATGTCGTGCTTGAGGTTCCAGCGGGGTTTGCGGCGGAACGTGCTATTATTGCAGGGAACACTATAACCATATATGAAACCAAATAACATTATTTCATTGTTTGTGCTGGTTGCGGTCGCCGGCTTAGGCATTTATTATTTTATGTACCGCACTACAACTACTTCTATGGAGAACACAGGAAATATCGTGGTGATCGAAACAGATAAAGGAATCATAAAGGCAGAGCTTCGCCCCGATGCGGCGCCAAAGACCGTCGCGAATTTCACCGGGCTTATCTGAAAAAATTTCTATGATGGTCTTGCGTTTCCGCGCGTTGAGCCGAATTTCGTGATTCAGGGAGGCGACCCGAAGGGGGACGGAACCGGGGGGTCTGACGCAAATATCCCCCTTGAAATTAAATGCCAGGATGGCACAATGACCGAGGGAAAGACGACGGAATGCCCCGTGGCGTTTGCGCATACCGATGGCGCGCTTGCGATGGCGCGTGCAATGGACCCTAATTCCGCTTCCTCGCAGTTTTATATTACGAACGGAGCGCAGTCGTTTTTGGACGGAAAATACGCGGTATTCGGATACGTTACAGAGGGAATGGATGTCGTTCGCCAGATCCAAAAAGGCGATATAATGAAACGGGTATATCTGGAAAATAAATGAACCATAAAGCTGAAAAAACTCTTTTATTTACGGCGCATAAAGCAGACCTAATCCTCTGGTTTTTATCGGTGCCGTTGCTCCCGATAATCTTTGCGGAATTTTTCACCGAGATCAGCCCAGATGTGCAACTGTATTTTAAGTCGTATTATTTTATATTGTGGGCGGTGTTTACTGTTGAATTCACGCTCCAATTGATCTTGAGCAAAAATAGGATCGACTATCTTAAGAAAAATTGGATCGACGTGCTGGTGATCGTTACCCCTGCGTTCCGCGCGTTTAAGGTGTTCCGGTTCATGCGGTTTCCCATTGTATTCCTTTCTGACAGAGTGCTGCGCGCGTTCGGCTCACTCGGCGTCAATTTTTTGTACTACCTCATTTTTGTGGCGGTGGTGACGCTGGTTGGCGCTGACCTCGCTTTTTTCTTTGAACAGCAAAGTTCCGCTTCGGAAATAAAAACATTCAATGATGCGGTATGGTGGGCGGCCAACTATCTCACCACCGCGGGTTCGGGCGCGTATGTGGCGACCACAGGTGCGCGCATAGTAGGTGTTGCGCTTATGACGATCGGGTTTGCGATATTCAGTATTCTTATTGCGACCATTGTTTCCTTCTTTATGAAAGAACACGCGATGAAGATGGCGCCGGACGAGGGCGGCTTGCTTGAAGGCATTAAAGACGAGCTTGGCATTGATGAGATCATGGAGCGGCTTGAGAGGATAGAAAAGAAGCTAAACGAGTAACTTTGCATTGCAAAACATCATCTGTTTCGTTCCGCCTCCGCGTCTCGCCTCGCTGTATTGTATTGTATAGTACAGCTTCAGCTTCAGTGCTCCCTGTTTGTCCAAGAGCGAAGCGATTGGAAACAAACAGCAGTCCTTTAGGGCTCGGCGCGCCTCGCATCTGACGCTTTGTAATGCAAAGTAAAAAATGATGCAAAAAGTTTTATTGATCCATTATCACGAGATGTCGTTAAAAGGGGCAAATCGCCCCTTTTTTGAACGAATACTGCAAGACAATATAAAAAAAGCGCTTCCGAAAGACGCATATACGTCGTGCGAGATATGTTACGGGAGGATCATGGTGCGACTGACGGAAAATGCAGACGAAGAAGCCGTGCGCTCGCATATTCGCGCCGTATGCGGCATCGCGAACTTTGCGTTTGCCTCCCTGCTCTCTTACGATTTTTCTTTGTTGTGTGAAGAAGTACTCGGCGCGCTTTCAGCGCGTGAATTCACCACATTCCGGGTGACTGCGCGGAGGGCGGATAAGCAGTTTCCGCTGAATTCAAAAGAGATCAACGAACAACTCGGCGCTCTTATTGTGACGCGGCTCGGCAAGCGCGTGAACCTGGAACATCCTGATGTGAATTGCCATATCGAGATCGTGGGTAAGCATATCTTTTTGTATTTTGAAAAAGAAAAAGGGTGCGGCGGGTTGCCGGTAGGATCAGGAGGAAAGGTGCTTTCGCTTATCTCTTCCGGGTTTGATTCTCCCGTAGCGTCATGGAAAATGATGCGAAGAGGGTGCGTGGTGACGTTCATTCATTTTCACAGCTACCCGTATACGTCGCAGGCGTCGCAGGAAAATGTGAAAGAAATTGTAAAAGCACTTACGAAATTCCAGTATCGATCGACGCTTATTTACGTTCCGTTTTTGGAAATACAAAAAACGATCACCGCGGCAAGTATTCCGGAGGGGTTGCGGGTGGTGCTGTATCGCCGGTTCATGATGCGCATCGCACAGCGCGTTGCCGCACAAGAAGAATGCAAGGCGCTCGTGACCGGCGACTCGCTTGGGCAAGTGGCATCGCAAACACTTGAAAATATCGCGGCAATCTCCGCGGTCGTGACCATGCCAATCTTTCGTCCGCTTATCGGTGAGAATAAAGATGATATTATCGCAACCGCAACCACTATTGGGACCGCCGCGATATCCGCGCAACCGTACGAAGATTGTTGCAGTTTATTCGTCGCCAAACACCCGGAAACTAAATCC
>JBBTYM010000025.1:777-1704 GCA_038061765.1 Patescibacteria group bacterium | reverse complement strand
AGCTTGTCGGTGTTGATGACGTGGTTGACGAAGTATTGCCGCAGGACAAGCTTGAAAAAATAAAAGAGTTACAAGCGCAGGGGAAAGTCGTGGCAATGGCGGGCGACGGGGTGAATGATGCGCCCGCGCTTGCGCAGGCGGATGTCGGCATCGCGATGAGCACCGGAACCGATGTCGCGATCGAATCGGCGGGCATCACGCTTTTACACGGCGACATCTCAAAGCTCGTCAAAGCGATCCGGCTTTCAAAGATCACGATGCGCGGCATCAAGCAGAACTTGTTCTGGGCGTTTATTTATAATATCGTCGGCATTCCGCTTGCCGGCGGGGCGTTTTATCCTGTTTTTGGATTATTGCTTAATCCTGTTTTTGCGGGGCTTGCGATGGCGCTTTCAAGCGTATCGGTTGTCGGTAATTCGCTTCGTCTTAAGGCAAAGAAGTTATAATATATGGAGCAGAAAAATACATACACATTCAATGTGCACGGCATGCATTGCAACGCATGCGTGGTGCTCACGGAGGGCGAGCTGAAGGATCATCCGAAGGTCTCGTCCGCGACATCGGACTTACAAAGCCGCTCGGTAGAGGTATGCGGCGACTTCGGAGATATGCCGCTTGAGGATATCGCCAAAGAATTGACGAAGATTCTTTCCCAGCATTCGCTTTCGCTGGAAAAAGAACGCAAAGAAATACCGTGGAAAGATTTTGGCATAGCAGCGCCCATTGCTTTTGGGTTTGCGTTACTATTCGTGCTGTTACAAAAGCTCGGCATCGTTAATCTTGTGAGCGCGGGGAATGTGACGTACGGCACTGCGTTTATCGTCGGCATCATTGCTTCGCTTTCTACCTGTATGGCGGTAGTGGGCGGCCTGGTACTTTCGATGTCTGCTACCTTTGCGCGGGAAGGGGACAGGGTGCGCCCGCAAA
>JBBTYM010000025.1:0-767 GCA_038061765.1 Patescibacteria group bacterium | reverse complement strand
GCCCGCAAATATTTTTTCACATCGGACGCATCGTTTCGTTCTTTATTCTCGGCGGTGTGATCGGTGCGGTCGGCTCTGCATTTCAGCTGGGCGCGACGGGGACGTTTGCACTGGGGATGATCATCGGGCTCGTGATGCTGGTGCTTGGCATTAATCTGTTGGATATTTTTCACTGGACGAAACGATTCCAGCCATCGATGCCGAAGTTTGTATCGCGCCGGGCGTTGCGCATAACAGAAATGAATCATACATTCACGCCGGTGTTGGCGGGTATCGCGACATTTTTTTTGCCGTGCGGGTTCACCCAATCGATGCAGATATATACGCTTTCAACCGGCAGTTTCCTCGGCGGAGGACTGACGATGCTTGCGTTCGCGCTCGGCACGTTTCCCGTGCTTGCGCTGATAAGTTTCAGTTCACTAAGCATTCACACCAGCTCCAAGGCAGGCATCTTTTTTAAGAGCGCAGGGTTGATCGTCATTCTTTTTGCGGTGTTTAACATCATCAATAGCATGGCCGCTATAGGGTGGATCGCGCCGGTATTTAATTTTTAATTATGAAAGCAACAATCATTTCAATTGTTATCGGTGCGGTGATTATCGGGGGGGCGATCATGTTTTCTCGCGGAGGCGCGGATACGGCATCTCCTTTGCGCAGTAATGTTTCTATAGTTGATGGGGTGCAGATCATCGCGATCGATGCGAAAGGCGGATATGCGCCGGAAGAGACCATGGCGCAAGCGAACATGCCGACCGTGATAACCATGA
>JBBTYM010000024.1:0-3536 GCA_038061765.1 Patescibacteria group bacterium | reverse complement strand
AGCCGTGCGTCGGGCAGATGCTGAATGTCGGCGTGATCGTGAAATACGGCAGGCGGTATTGCGAAACGACTTTCTTGACCAGACTTTTTGTCGCTTCTATTGACGGCATGCTCTCGCCGATAAATCCATGCAGTACCGTACCCCCAGTATAGCGCGTTTGTAAGCTATCTTGAAGGTCAAGCGCTTCAAAGAGGTCATCAGTGTGTCCGACAGGAAGGTGCGTAGAATTTGTGTAAAACGGCTTCGCGCCTTCGCGGTATTGTTTTTCGTTCGCGCAGACAATGTCGGGATACGCCGCTTTGTCGATCTTTGCGAGGCGGTATGCGGTGCCTTCGGCGGGCGTCGCTTCAAGATTATAGTGATTATCGGTCTCTTCTTGGAATGCAAGAAGCTTGTCGCGCATGAAATCAAGCACTTCTTCTGCGAATGCATGTCCTTCATCGTCTGCGATGCTTTTTTTGATGAGATTAAGGCATGCTTCGTTCATTCCCACGATACCGATAGTGGAGAAGTGGTTTGCCCAGTATTGATTGAAGCGCTGTTTCACGCTTGCAAGGTAGAACTTGGTATACGGATACAGATCGCGATCGGTGAAGCGCTCAAGGCATTTGCGTTTGACCTCCAAGCTTTCCCGCGCGATCTTCATGAGTTTTTCAAGGCGGGCAAAGAAATCTTCTTTTGATTTTGCGAGGTAGCCGATACGCGGGAGGTTGATGGTGACGACGCCGATGGAGCCGGTGAGCGGGTTGGCACCGAACAAGCCGCCGCCTCTTCGTTCGAGCGCGCGCAGGTCAAGACGTAACCGACAGCACATCGAACGCGAATCGTCGGGGGACATATCTGAATTCACAAAGTTCGCAAAATACGGGATGCCATATTTTGCGGTCATCTCCCACAGCGGCTCGAAGTTTGGGTTGTCCCATGCAAAGTCATTGGTGATATTGTAGGTTGGGATGGGGAAGGTGAATGGCCTGCCCTTTGCGTCGCCTTCGATCATGATCTCAAAAAATGCCTTGTTGAGCATGTCCATCTCTTTTTGGAACTCGCCGTATGTTTCTTTTTGCGGCTTGCCGCCGATGACAACGGGGGATTTCGCGTAAATCGACGACGGATGCATATCCATCGTGATATTGGTGAACGGCGTCTGGAATCCGACGCGTGTCGGCACGTTCATATTAAACATGAACTCCTGCATCGCTTGCTTCACTTCGTCGTAGGTGAGGTGGTCATAGCGGATAAATGGCGCGAGTAACGTATCGAAGTTTGAAAATGCCTGTGCGCCGGCCGATTCCCCCTGGAGGGTATAAAAGAAGTTCACCACTTGGCCAAGCGCGCTGCGGAAATGTTTAGGCGGCTTGCTTTCTGCTTTTCCCGGAACGCCCTTGAACCCCTCTGCAATAAGATGCTGAAGGTCCCACCCGACGCAATATGACGCTAAAAGATTAAGGTCGTGAATATGCATGTCGCCGCTCATGTGCGCTTTGGCGATCTCGGGGGTATAGATCTTATTCATCCAGTAGATCTTGCTGATCTCTGAAGAAAGGTAGTTATTGAGCCCTTGGAGCGAGTAGGACATATTGCTGTTCTCGCGCACTTGCCAGTCGAGCTTCTCCAAATAGCTGTCTACCAGGTCCACATTTGCCGCAGACACCAATTCGCGCATTTTTGCGTGCTGGTCGCGGTAAATGATGTATGCTTTCGCTGTTTTTTTGTAGCGCGAGCCCAAAAGCGCCTCTTCAACGGCGTCTTGGATCTCTTCCACCATCGGAACTTTGCCCGCAATGCGTTCTTGCGTAACATCAAGTGCCCTCTGCATCAAATGCTCTGCCACATCATGTCCGAATTCACCGGTCGCGAACCCCGCTTTTTCGAGCGCCGCAGTGATCTTGTCTTTATCGAAGGGGACTATTCTGCCGTCTCTCTTACGGATCTCAATGAACTTTATTGCGGAGGACATAATGATAAAATGATTTAATTTTTTCTTCGTGTGTTGTCATCATATCACGCCGGATATTGAGCATGCAAAGGTGGTGGATAACCATCATGTCAAGGGCTTCGCTAAGCGCGATTTTTTGCACGATGATTTGACTTTTAGTGTGCTTTCTTGTATACTATTTTGGTAGAATTTTGTTCATTTCATCGCACGATATGTGAATATTCGGAGCAAACCGGAATAGAAGATGCGCAGACGATCGCTCTCACGCATTCGTGCGGGGGAGAGGAAAGTCCGGACACCCGCCCGCCCAAATTTTTTATTTTTTATGAGCGCAAAAAAACACCGATTGCGTACTCGAAATAAAAAGTCAAGAGATAAAAAATTTGGGCGGGCAACGGCAGCGGCTAACGGCCGTCGAGGGTGACCTTAGAGGTGCGAACAGAGACGCTTTCCAACGAAAGACGGAAGGCGCCCTTCTCGCGCAAGCGAATGAGGGCGAGCCCCAATGGTAACATCGGGGGTGAAACGGCCAAATCCTTGCTGGGTGCAAGACAATATGCTCTCTTTTGAGAGCAGGTAGTCGCATGATCATCGCAGTAATGCGATGACAAGAGAAATGATCGTCGGTCGCCTTAGGCGACAACAGAATCCGGCTTACGCTCATCTTCGCTGGTTTGCTCCGAATGTTTGCATGTATTTTTTGGAAAAAACGGGATTATTCCCGTTTTTTCCTTATCTTCCTCATTAATTCGTATGGATTTCCTTACGGGAGGCATCATTTCCTTATTCATGGAGTGGCGCTGTTTTTTCCTGGGTTGAATAATAGGTGTTATTTCGCTATGATGCGGGTAAGAATTATATGAAAAAAGCGGCGCTTTTGTTCACGGTCGCGCTTGTACCGGTTGATTTTATCATGTTGTTTTTCGCGGGTATCTCCGCGTATTTTTTGCGTACGAGCACGCTCATCAGTCAGTATCGGCCCGTGCTTTTTTATTTGAATCTGCCACTTGAGAAGTATCTTATTCTTCTTCTTTCATTCATTCCTTTCTGTATCGTGATGTTCGCGCTTACCGGTCTGTACCGCGCGAGACGCGGAGATGTCTTAGAGGAGTTTTTTCAGGTGGTCGCCGCCGCTTCCTTTGCAATGATGGCGGTGGTGGTCTATATCTTCATTACCCGTGAATGGTTTGATTCGCGGTTTATTGTGATCGCCGCATGGGTGCTTGCGATCGGCTATGTGTTTGTGGGGAGGATGCTCCTGCGCGCGGTGGAGCGGTTTTGCGCACTGCGATATCAGTTTGGCGTGAAGCGCGCGCTTATCATCGGCGACGATGAAGTGTCGAATATTCTCGTGCGGGAAATAGAGCGCAATCCTTCACTGCGGTATCGCGTGGTAAAGCAGATCGCCACGCTTGATCTCGAAGAGATAAAACAAGCGGTCGCAAACCCACGCATCGACGCGGTCGTGGTAGGGCGCGCGGATTACACCAAAGAAGCGATCGTGGAGCTTGCAGAATTCTGCCGCGACCGACATTTGACGTTCCGTTTCGCGCCGACGCTGTTTCAAGCGTTGACGACGAACGTGGAGGTGGATGTGGTG
>JBBTYM010000023.1:0-8567 GCA_038061765.1 Patescibacteria group bacterium | reverse complement strand
TGGTGATCGCGCGCAGGGTCGCGGGCGGCGGCGTTTCAAATGCAAGCGGCTCAAGCCCCGCTTCCTCGCACGCTTCCACGAAGTCGCGGATATACGGACGCTTCGCAAAGCTCACCAGCACATCTTCGTGATACACGTTGTGCGCGCCAAGCGGCTGCCAGTCGTAATAAATTTCATTTATGTCGATGGGAAACGATGTTTTCGTCGCCACATATAACTGCACCGCTTCTTTCAGCTGTTCGGAGCTGACTTTGGGGAATTTGATGATATCGGTGAATACGGGCGAGGACGGCAGCGCGACAATGACGTATTTTGATTTAAAGACATCTTTTCCGGAATGCAAGATCGTTTTGAGCGCGGCAGCGAGCTTTTTTTTGTCGAGTATGGTGCCGTCTTCGAGGACGATGCCGGCGGGAATCACCGCTTCTTTTTTTGAGCCGGTGACGACACCTTTTTTGTTTTTTTCGAGCAACACTGCGCACACGCGCCCATGCGCGATCTCCATGCCGACGATCTTTTCAACCGGATTAAAAAGTTGTGCTAAATTCATGACATTAGATTTCCTTCCACGACGCTTGAGTTATTTTACCATTAGTTGCGTTGACATTCAAAATGACTTCTATCGTCCGTGTCATGCTGTTGAGCGTTCCGGCAACAATAAGGCAGTCCTGTCCGGCGCTGATTGATTGCGAACAGGTAGACGCCGTGTCCTTTTCCACGATCACTTTTGTGCAGAGCGTGCCGCCGTTCATTGTACAGCCGGTGGGAATATAGTATCCCGCAGAAGAAAAGCCCTTGTTTCGCGCGATGCGCAAGTAAGCATCTTTAATGCCTGATTGTCCGGCCGCAAACGCTTCGCGCGAATCGCTTTGCGCTTTCGACATAAACCCTTCAAACAGCCCCGACGAGGTCATTGAAAGACCCATCGCAAGCAGGATGATAATGACGGCGAGCGTGGTGGCAAGGAGCGCCGCCCCGCGCTCCCCTTCCATTTTATTTATTTTTGAGTGTCGCGGTTGATGTTGCATGTTCGGTGTAAAAGAATTGGTTGTTGTCTGAATTATACTCCACCGTTATGGCAAATTGAGTGGAGGTTGCCTGCACGCCGGCGTTTGACAGCGAGGTATTTTGAAGCGTTTTGAAATTAAGATACGTCACTTTCACTTTATCGGTAGTAATATTTTCTATAGGGTTTGCGGCGACCTGTTTTTGCAACACAGTCCCGGAAAGCGAGTATTGAACATTTTGCCCGCCCACGACCGCGGTGAATGAACTCGCCGAGCTTCCGACCGAAGGCGAAGAAATAGCGGTCGCCTGTTGGGATGTGCGCGCGATGTCTTCCATCGCGAAGCGCAGATTTTGCTGTACTTCCGATTCCACTTTCGAGCGCGTCCACCCGAGCGTCGCGTGAGAAAGTACGCCGATAAAAATCGCGGAAATAACAGAAAAGATGCTGACATAGATCAGGAGTTCAACCAAAGAAAAACCGGCGCATGAAATATACTTTTTTCTTTTTGTGTTTCGTGTTTCACGTTTCATGTTTCAAGTTCTATGTTACGGTGCCCAATTCACGATCACATCATCCACTTGCGGCGTGTTGCTTCCTGATGATGAGCAGTCGCTTGCCGAACACAATATGGCTTTGTAGCGGAAGTAGCGTTTGTTTTGGATGCTTGCGCAGGCAAGATCGATCTCTGATGGAGTTCCTGCCGCGGGTTCGTAGAAGGTGCTTGTGTCGCAGGATACGCCGGGGCCGGCGTAATTCCACGGGCCCGATGAGCTGTTGGAGGTGGCGATTTGCAGTTTTACTTTTCCGCTGTTGAGCGCGCCGGTCCAGAGGATCGAATTATACGCCGCGCCGTCAGTAATGCCGGTGTCGAAGGTTGAAGATTCGAGCGTGCCCGTTGCCGAGTAGCCGGCAACGGTAGCGCGCGTGTAGCGCGTGTAGACAAAGTTTGTCGTGGAGCCCGCGTTAGTAAGACGGAAGCAGTAGGTGTCGCCTGAAACCGCATTGGTGGTCGCCCGGACGCTGTATTCTATCTCGGTGAAATTCTCCGAGGTAAGCGTGATGGCGCCCGTCGTGTTTGCCGTGTCTTTTGTTTCTCCCGCAGTAAACGACGCGTTCGCATCGGTGAGCCCGCCTGCCACATTGGTGGTCGCCGCGCCGTCGGTGATGTTGGTCGAGTCGGCCATTTCCCAGTGCTCGGTGGTTGCGGTTGCGGGTACCGCGGCATAGGTTCCCGAGGAGCAGGTGCCGGTTTGCGCAACTTCAAGCCGGAACGTAGGCGCCGAACCGCGCGTCCACCCCTCGTTTGAAATTTCAAACCGCAGACGCTTGATCGTGCTTTTGGCAAGGCCGGAAAGGATGCCGTCTTCTACCGCGGCAAAGGTCGCCGCGGCTTCCGAGCCGTCATCATTGCGCCAGCGGTAGTGTATCTGATCATAGCGCGGGACATACCAGTCAAAGAGCCAGTACAGGATGCCGGAGAGTATTTGCTTGGCGTTTGTGATAATACCCGTGGCGAGCTGTCCACCGGCGCTTTGGTTCACAAACGACGCGCTCGTGCTGCTGCCGACGACCATTTCAATATCCCCCGCGTGTATTTCAAAACTTGTTGATGTTGATTCGAACGCATGTGCGGGGCGAGCAAAAAGCCCCGTCGAAGTGAGCGGGGCCAGCAACATAAAAAATAGAATAAAAAATGGTATGGCCCGTGCGTAGCGCATGTGCGATTTAATTGTTTGCTTTTGCGGCCTCGATGTTTTTCACCACGCCGGCATTGGCATCGAGCTTTTCCCAATACAGCACCGCGGCGCGGTTAAAAAAGAGCATGTGGTCGGTTGCCATATTTTGGTCGCTCCCCTGTTGCACGAGATTATACACCGTTTGCGGTGATGATTTCATCTCAAAGCTGGTGCTGGTTGCGGTTTGGCTTTCCGTATTTGTTTCATACACTTCAAAATAATGTGCGTCAGCGAGCGCGAGCGTAGTGTCGGTGATCGCTTGCAGATGGCCGTAATATGTCTGTCCGTTGGCAAGATGCACGGCGTACCATGATGGCGATGCGTTTTTCCATGCCCGCTGTTTTGTGTCAGGGGTTACAGCGGCAACAATAACGATGGCCGCAACGACTACGAAGGTGATAATGAGCGCTTTTTTCGGTATGTTCATTTTTGTTATTAGTTTTTAGTTTACCCTGTTAAATTGAACAGGGTGAATTATCTTGGATTATACCAACTTCCTTTTTCACCCTGATCGGCGACAAAAAAGTAGTATGAGCCCGCGGGCAGGTTAAAATCGCGAAGGTCAAATTGCGTGCGGAATACTTTATTTGCAGGGCATTCGGATGCGCGGTTCACGCGCGCCGCGGCCGGGTCTTTGCGGTAGTCGTTTTTTGCGTCAAACACAAGTACGGCGTAGTAAGCATCAGCGCATCCCCCTGATACGGCGATGATCTTGCCTTGCGTGGGGTCGTAGGAAAATGACTGGAACTGTACTGATTCGGGAAGTTTTTCCGGCTCATCAGTGGTTATTTTTTCATTGCCGTACGTGGATGTTGCGGTGAACATAGACACAACGAACTCTTCTTTCACCGGTTCCGGAGTTTTTTCTGTGAGAGCGGTTTCTTGTACGGCAGGCGTTTTGACGACGCTTATCGTCCGTCCTGCTCCTTTTGAGCTATACCACCATACGCCCGCGCCGATGAGCGCGAGCACGATGACGGCATCAATGATAAGCGTTAATTTTTTTCTCACGATATTATTTTATCGCTTTGAGCTCTATGAGTATGTCGCTCACGGCGTTAAAGTAGTGCTGTTGCGCGAATTGGCGCGCCTCCTCCGTTTTTTTATCCCATGGCGAATTAAAGAACGCTACCATCTGTATGATATCAAAATTGCAGGTGATGGGATAGTGCGCGAGCTTGTTCGCTTCGCGCCATGCCTTGTTGTAATACAGCCATGTCGCTTCGGATATCGCCTGCTTGTGCGTCGGGTCCTGCCACGCACGGATAGAGGTGTAGTAGGGCGCGACAAAGGTGACCTTCGCGCCGTCTTCGGCAATGCGCCACACCTCGTTCATGAATTTTATAAGGTCGGACACATGCTCCACATAGTGGCTCGCATATATTTCTTCAATAGACCCGTCTTCAAATTCTTTCCACGGATACCGCTCGAGGTCTATGACATAATCGACGCCCGGTCCCGGGGCGATATCAACGCCTTTAAATCCCTGTTGTTTGTTCTGCCCGCATCCTAAGTCGAGTTTCATTGTTGTTATCACTGATAAATAGAGTGGTTGCCGATCGAATGAAAATATACTGTTTTGCTGCCGTCAAATTCAAAAATAATGCGATGCTTGAAACCAATGGAGAATGACCAGAAATCTTTAAATCTTCCGTGAAGCTTATGAGCATCTAAGGAGGGAGTAAATGGATTTTTTCTGAAAACGGCTTCTGCTTGTTCTGCGGAAATCTTTATTTCCCGCGATAGCTTTTTATACTCGCGGGAAAACTTTGCGGTGTAGATAATTTTCATGACCTGCGTTTTATTAGCGCAGTTGTTTTAATGACCGAAGAATTTTGCCCTTTCCCGCCGCAATTTCTTTTTGGCTCTCTCGCAGTTCTTTCAACAGTTGTTCCTCCTCCCATAGCCGTACCATGTCGCGAAAAAACTCGCTCTTGGAGGCGTAGTTCCCGTGTTTAACCGCCCGCTCAACTTCCGCGGCCATTGCTTTTGGCAAAGAGATATTGATAACTGTGCGCATAGCTGTAATAATTTATGTTACAGGTTTATCATAGAGCAAAGCGGAAGACCCGTCAACGCTCATTCCCAGCCGGTTGTTTATTTTGTCCGCACCCTAAGTCGAGTTTCATGGTTTACTGTGCGTCGGAGTTAATTATTCATCACGAAAGTATATGTCGCGCGCGATGTGAGCTTGCATCAATGAACAACATAGGTGATAAAAATACTCATTTTACCGCTCTCCATGTTTTCCATCATTCCTTTGCTGCCGGTCAAATATAATGCGGTATTCGCATTGGCATCGCAAAACACATTGGTTGCGGTCAATTGAGCTTCCTCGCCTGTGGTACCGTCCACGCGGCCGGAACCCAAAGCAACAGGACAAATTTTCCCATTCGGTACTGATACCACAACATCAAACAAAGGGGAATATTCCGCGCCAGTGATAAATCTCTCGGCTACAACAACATTTACAGAAAGGATCTCCGTGCCAGCTGGAAACTCGGCTATCTGTAGCTCTGAGGCGTCTCCCACACCAACCGCATTCTTAAAATCATGATAGGTTTTGGTTGTTTTCAAAAGCATGAATCCACCCGGCTTAGCTACCACCCGACTTTCCCAGGAGCGATAACTCGCAACTAACACCCATGCCGTTACAGAAAGCAAAAAAATGATGATAACCACGGCAATATATTTTTTATTTTGTTCCATAATTAATTTTGTATTACGAAATCATATGTCGCCTTCGAGGTGTCTTTCATGAGCTTTCTCGCTTCATTTTCGTTTGCGCCCTCAGACCCTAAACATAACAAATAATTCCTATTGGGAGCATACACAATGCCACAGTCGGAATAGGTCAGCGTTTCCCCGGAAACGCCGATTTTATGACTTACCACAACTCCCAACGGCACTCCGGCGGCCAGCTTGTCATTAAAAGGAGTATGAGTAAGATATTCTAGAATGCGCTGCGAGTGCTCTGCGGAAATATATGTGGCGTTATAAAGCGACAAATACATGGCGGAGAGAGTTTTAAGATTTATCTCGTTGGCATTCACATTTTTATCTATGTCCAGCACCCAGCCGAATGCCTGATATATTTCATCATAAGGACTGTCGATCCCGATCCTATGAAAAACATTGACGAGCGCGCTTTGAGCTGTATTGTCCGATTGCTCGAGCATTATTTGTATCAACTCCTCGAGCGTAAAAGAACGATCTATCCCGGTTTTATATAAATCTCCGAAGCCAAAATTGAGGTCGAGCTCTTCTATGGTATACGGTTGAGTAAGCGAAAGTTTTCCTTCCTCCGCCGCTTTATAAATAGCCATGGCGAGCGGCACTTTTGCCAGACTTGCCGCCACGAATGTTTCGCGTTCATTTATACCTACCCAAGAAGCATTATTCAGATAAGAAAAATAAAAATAAGTTTTATGAGGGTATGCATTAATAATCTGTTTTATTTTATCCCGTAGAGGGGTGAAATTGATAATAAAATGTTTACTGCTGTTTGTCAGAATAGTAGGGTTGATAAGCATGTAGCGGGAATTATCGGAAACTACAGGCGCGTTTCTCGGGGCGCGGTCATATATCTTTGCCACGCCAAAACCGGCAACAAAAAAAATCACTAAAGCCAGAAGTGCAAAAAATTGTTTTAAGCCAATTAACATTTCTTTTTGAATCTTTACCAAACGATATCCATATTCACATCGTAGTGCCCGACTTTCACGCGCGTGTCGCAGGCGAATTTGTAACCCGCTTTTCCGGCGTTTTCGTAAAAATATAGGTCTTGCGTATATGATTTTGCCCCTACTCTCGGGTCAAATTCCTGCACCGTTTTAAACCACGGCTTGGGTACCTTCCCGTCTCTGAACATAGCCATTTTAAACAAATTAAACCCCATTCCGAGTCCGTTCGCTGGTTGTATCCCTTCTGACACAGGAATTTGCGGAATAAAATTCAACGGTTCAACATTAGGGTCGCCGTAAATCATCGGCTGACCACCTTCGCCTTTTGTCCAATAGAGCCCGCCCACAACATCGTATTCATCCATGTGTTCATAGAGCTTCAAGAGACCGTCCGGTGGCGGCATATTGTCCTCTTCAATGGTTAAAATATATTTCCAATTTTTCAAATCGGGATTCTGGAGAATCATATCGATCATGGAGTTGTACGCCTCGCCCACCTCCATGCTAATAGCAAACATCGGGCCTATCACTTTTTGATTCATCGGCCGCAATAATCCCATCCAACTCTGCACTACTTTTGCCGGGATCACTCCCCGGGTCGGGCAGATAATGATCGTGGAAAGATCGCGATATGACTTTTCTTTCCATAATCGAGCAATCGATTCTTCAGGTTTTTTATTATGATAGCCGCGATAATCGGGCAGGGCTATTTGCGGAGGTATCGTCATATCGTAACTAACGTCTAATCATTATTAAATCCGATCCATGCGTTGATAGGGGCGCTCGCTCCGGAAAACTGCCCGCGAATTTGAGAATCGGCAACTGAACTCGGGAATGCCGCGGTGGTGGCGCTGAATCTTCCTAAAAACGGAAAGATGTTATACGAAGTGGCGGTGTTATAGTTGTTAGTTCCTTCGTTGATTGCGCCAAGTTGTACTGCGCCACTGTGTCCTCTGATCGAATAGTTTAAGCTTGCTGTACCCGGTCCAGAATCAAACATCATGCCCAAAATATAGCCACCTGGCGCGAAAGTTGATACATTAAATCCGCTGATTCCAAAACGACGAATACCCGAGATGCTTGCGGTTGCTGAATTTGAGAAAGCTCCGGCCGCCGATCCAAGGAGAGAAATCTGCGAATTGTTGACATATGAATAAATGCCCGCGGTGACATTGAATGAATTTGAACCGCTTGTTGAACGCGACATTTCCCAGTTGAGGCGCGATAGTGTTAAATCGCCGTCGATACGAAACGGCTGGAAAAATGGCGTATAAGTAATGGCGGTAATGTTCGTAAGATTGCTTAACGAAAATCTAAAAGCAGGGATTTGCGTCCAGCGCATAGGCGCTGCCGCCCCACCCCCCGTGGCGACACTGGCGGTCATCGTTGAACCGTTAAGACCGAATGAAACGCCGTTAGAATTGGAGAATACAACTGTGCCGGCGCCGACAGTAGAGGCCGCGTTCGCCGCGATACCACCAAGCCCTGCGCCTCCAGCCGCGCCGACAATCGTTACCGCGTTCCCGTTCTGCGAGAGGGTGATGTTGTTGCCGCCTGCAAGCGTCAGTGTTCCTGAAGATATTTGGACATATCCTGCGCCGGCACTGGTGGAATTTCCCGCGAGCGTCATATTATGAAGATTTTGCGTTTGCACGGTTTGGTTAAAAGCTGAAATCGTTACCGCATTCCCGTTCTGGCTTAAAGTGATGTTGTTCCCGCCGGCGAGCGTCATCGTGCCCGAAGAGATCTGCGCCATCACGCCCGCGGTATTGCCCGACAGTGTCATGTTGTGCAAATTTTGCGTTTGCGCCGATTGATTGAACGCAGAGATGGTGATGGTGCCGGAAGATCCGTTGATACTTTGCGAGAGCGTGATATTGTTGCCGCCTGCGAACGCGAATTGCAGTGCGCTTCCGCTGATAACGCCCGATGTTCCCACTGTGTTGCCGAGATTGGACATGCCGAGCGTGTTTGACCCCGCCGCTCCCCCCGCCCCGCCTGAAATGGTAATAGCATTCCCGTTTTGCGACAGCGTGATGTTCGCGCCGCCCGCAAGCGTCATTGTTCCTGAAGAAACTTGCGCCATCACCCCCGCGGTGTTGCCTGACAGCGTTACATTATGAAGGTTTTGTGTCTGGA
>JBBTYM010000022.1:0-1121 GCA_038061765.1 Patescibacteria group bacterium | reverse complement strand
CCGCATCATGCCGCTCCGGCGAGAGGCGGAGCGCAACCCCTTCTGCTTCGTGTTCGGGCATACGAAATGAATCCGCCAGCACCTTTTCCGGCAATGCTCTCTGATACGCGGCAACGGTTTCCTTCGCAAGATGTTCCCGTTCATTTGCAAGCGGGGCACGACCAAGCGCCCCTTCGCGCTTCGCGAGTTCTTCCTTTAGATACGCAATTTCTTCTTCAGGGTTTTGAAACCGCTCCTGCTCTGCATGAAATTCCATCCCGTTATTATAGCGCACTCATATGACAAACAAAAAACCGACAAGTGCCGTACGAATGCCAATGTATAATCTCATCTGAATCTCTACCATACTCTAGAGTATGGTAGAGATGGGGAGATCGCGGCGGCATGCTTACCTACGGAGATCGTCCTTTATCATGCGCACGATCTCTGGGAATGTTCCTATCTGGAAGTGTCCCTTGATGTGCGGGTAGATGATGATCTTCGCGCGTTTTAGCTTACGCGCGTATTTTTTCGCATGGAAAGGGGGTACGACTTTGTCTTTTTTTGAGAACAGGAGCGTCAAGCGTGGCGTATTCTTTTCTAAACGGGAAAGGTTGTTTGTGAGCCTAAAACCACCGAGCAAATCCTCACCCGGCAGTGAATTATCAAATGGCGGGCAGACAAGATAGACGAAGCGGATCTTTTTAGGAAACGTATGTTCCGAAAGATATTTTGCAAGAAAAATACCGCCTAAAGAGCTGCCGACCAAAATTACCCCGTCTCGCATGTAGGGAATATGCCGCTCAAAATGTATCTTCCAATCCTCATACCGCGCGTATTCCGCCGTTGGCATTTTGGGCCGTATGATCTCGCAGTACTTCCCGAGTTTTTGGTCCAGATAATCGCCGTGCCATCGCTTCTTCTTTCCGATAGAGATATCGCGCGTCTTAAGATATTGAATATAATCCTTCCTGTTTTTGAAAGTCATCCCGCCGTGTATAAAAAATATCTGTGGTTTCTTTTTCATATATTGTGCAACTATTAGGTAAGAATCTCCGCCGCGCCATCGGTAATAAGAATTGTCTTCTCGTAATGCGCGCTTCGTTTGCCATCGCGCGTTTTGTAGGTGTGTCCGTCTTTCG
>JBBTYM010000021.1:0-2174 GCA_038061765.1 Patescibacteria group bacterium | reverse complement strand
GAAGTAAATTTTACCACAACATTGAGCATCCTGAGCGAAGTCGAAGGGTTACGGTAATGGTTCGACAAGCTCACCATAAGGGGCTTTGCCCCTTAAAATTGCTTCAAAAACCGCATATCACCGCTATACATCAAGCGGATATCATCGATGCCGTAGCGCACCATCGCGATGCGATCAAGCCCCACGCCAAACGCAAACCCCTGCCACTCTCGCGCATCAATGCCGACGTTCTCAAGGACTTTCGGATGCACCATACCCGCGCCCACCACTTCAAGCCACCCGGTTCGCTTGCATACCGCGCATTTCTTACCGAAGCACTTGAAACACGTCACGTCCCCCTCCACCGACGGCTCCGTAAAAGGAAAATAGCTCGGCCGAAAACGGATGGCGATTTTTTTATTCGCTAAAAGACGCTGGAAAAACACTTCGAGCACCGCTTTTGCGTTGGCGAGCGAAACATCCTTCCCCACCATAAACCCTTCAAACTGATAAAACTGCGCTTCGTGCGTCGCGTCGGTCGCCTCGTTTCGAAACACCCGCCCCGGCGCGACAATGCGAAACGGCGGCTTGTGCGTTTCCATATATCTGATCTGAACCGAGCTTGTCTGCGTGCGCAGAAGCATGCCGGGGCCGGCAGCCGCCGGATCGAGCCAAAAAGTGTCTTGCATATCCCGCGCCGGATGATCTTTGGGCACATTCAATGCGTCAAAGTTATATCGCTCCGTTTCCACCTCCGGCCCCTCTGCGACCGCAAACCCCATCGCGGTAAAAATATCGCATGCTTTACTGATAAGCTGGGTTAGCGGGTGCAGATGGCCCGCAGGCACTTTTATGCCCGGTGCGGTCACATCGATCTTTTCTTTGTGCTGTTGGTCGTGCAGTTCCGCTTCAATAAGCGCATGCTCCTTTTTTGCGAGTGCATCTTCCAGATACAGTTTTGCTTCATGCGCCGCGCGACCTACTGTTTTTTTATCTTCCTCGCTTAAATCTTTGAGCGAGCGCAAAATTGTGGTGAGCACACCATCTTTTCTGCCGAAATATTTCAGCCGAAGCTGTTCAAGAACCTCGCGCGTCGTAACATGCGCAAGCTCCGCGGCCGCTTCGTTTTGTATATGTTTACATTGTTCTCTGTCGATATACATGTTGTTGTGACAGCATTATCGCCTCGCAAACCAATATTCTGCGGCGAGCGCGACGCCAAAAAGTGCGAGCAAAGCATACCCTGAAAAAAAACTCATCTGCGCAAGCGTGACGCTCCCCGTCGCGACAACCGCCGCAAGAGCGCTTCGGCGCGCGAGCGCATACCTCCGCTTACCTCTGTGCCGTTGCAAGAAACGTTCCCCAAGAATAAAAAACGAGCTCCACAGCGCGGCAAACAAGGAAAGGTAAAAAAGGAGGAATCCCGAAAAACCGAGATACTCCGGGTTCACCATGAGCAGGAAAAATCCCAAAGAGCCAAGCGCCGCCACACCCATCACGCACACGCCAAGAAATATAATGCGCGACACCATGTGTTCATAGTATCGCAAATACCCAACAATGCCAAGACAGAGAAAGACGAAAAACCGTAAAGGGCTTCTAAAAAAATGATGTTTTGTGCTACGATAAAAGGATGCGAAATAACATAGTCCATTCGGGGGCCGAAGAGCTCACGTACGAAATACGCGGCATTGTTACCGTTGCAGAAACGCTCGAGTCGCTGGGCGTAAAGATATTTTGGGAGAATATCGGCGACCCTGTCGCAAAGGGAGAAAAGATACCCGCGTGGATCAAAGAGATCGTCAAACAAGAGATCGATCTCGATAAAAGCTTTGGCTACTGCCCCACCAAAGGACTTTTGGCGACCAGAGAGTTCCTCGCCGCGCAGAGAAATCGTAACGGCGGCGCGCATATCACGCCCGACGACATCCTCTTTTTCAACGGACTTGGCGATGCCATTTCAAAGGTATACACCAACTTAAACCGCGAAGCGCGGGTCATCGGCCCCTCCCCCGCGTATTCCACTCACTCGTCAGCGGAAGCGGCACATGCCGATTCCCCTCATATCACCTACGGCCTTCTCCCAAAACACGATTGGCTCCCCGATCTCGATGAATTAAGAAACAGGGTCAAGTACAACCCGGCGATCTCGGGCATTCTCATCATCAACCCCGACAACCCCACCGGCATGGTGT
>JBBTYM010000020.1:0-2301 GCA_038061765.1 Patescibacteria group bacterium | reverse complement strand
GCTGAAAAATCCGTTAAAGGGCGGGAGCGCGGAGATCGCCATCGAACCGATCAGAAAAAAGAACGCGGTCTGTGGCATCCGCTTGATGAGTCCGCCGTATTCTTCGATATTGCGCGTATGCGTTGATGCCACCACCGCGCCGGCACTCAAGAACAGGAGCGATTTGAACGTCGCGTGATTGAGCGTATGAAACAGCGCGGCGACAACGCCGAGCATCGCCAGCGGCATCATGCCTGATGAAGAAAACACCATCGCGCTCCCCACGCCCAACAAAATGATGCCGATATTTTCAATGCTGTGATACGCAAGCAATCTTTTTATGTCGTGTTCGGTCAGCGCGTATAAAACCCCCAGAAGCGAAGAAATTGCTCCTACTATCAGCACCGTGAGCCCCCACCACAACGGCACATCGGTAAAGACATCAAGGAATATCTTTATCATCATATAAATGCCGGTTTTGATCATGACGCCCGACATCAGCGCAGACACATGCGAAGGAGCCGCGGGGTGCGCATCGGGAAGCCAGATGTGCAAAGGGATGATGCCTGCTTTGGTGCCAAATCCGACGAGCGCAAGCACAAAAACGGCGCTTGCGGCGAGCGGGGGAATGGACGCGACATTCGCCGCAATCGTTTCAAACTGGAACGACCCGGTAAACTTATACATCACAAGGAACGAAAGAAGGATAAACGCGGTGCCGATGTGAGTCATGACGAAGTATAAAAACCCCGCTCTTACATTGCGCTGGTCATTGCGCTCATACACTACCAAGAAATACGAGGCGACGGACATGATCTCCCACGCAATAAGAAACACCAATGCGTTCGCCGCAGACACGACCAGCAACATGCCAACGATGAAAAAATTATAGAAAAACCCGAGGGAGCCGATGTTATATTTTTTATAAAAATGCTTCACATATCCCATACCATAGATCGAACACAACAATGCGATCAAGGAAATTATGAAAATAAAAAACGCGGAGAGCTTATCAATATGAAATGACACTGAAAGAAGCGGGAACGCGGCACTCGCATCCACAACATACGCGGGCGTATTGACGGCATTCAGCGCAGACAGCGCATACACGATCCCCCACGCCGACCCAAGCATCGCAAACGCACTGCTCCATGCGTTGGCGAGCACGTCGTTCCTTCGGAATAGCAATGCGCCAAACGCACCGACCGCAAACGATGCGATCAATGCGAAAAATCCGCATGAAGATAGTATGATGTCCGTCATAATGCTTTCTTTATTTTGTGGGGCGCGCGCCCATTGCTCGCTTCCACAATTTTTAACACATGGCTCAAGATCGTCTTAGGCGACGGAGGATCTCCGGGAATATGATAATCCACAGGGATCGTGTCGGCCGCGCGATCGGTGACCGCATATGACCCTCTGAAAATACCGCCATCGATCGCGTCATCGCCTACTGCCACCACGATCTTTGGTTCGGGCATGACGTCATACGCTTTTTTGAGCGCTTTTTGCATATTTCGCGTCACGGGCCCTGTTACCATCAGCATATCGGCGTGTTTGGGTGACGCGACAAAATGAACGCCGAACCGATCAACATCATAAAACGCATTCCCCAGCGCGACAAGCTCTTGCTCGGCGGCGTTGTCTGACCCCGCGTCCACCATTCTGATGGCAAGCGACCCGCGGAACAATTTTTTTGTTTTTTCGCGTAACACCTCGCCAAGCGCGATCATTTCTGCGTCAAGCACAAACGCGTCAGCGGGAATGACGTTATTTTTGGTAGAAAATATTTTGAATAAAAGTTTCAACATATGATTTATGCCATCGCTTCGGCCGCGGAGCTGATCTCGGCGATCTCCTGCGTGATACTCTGCTGGCGCGATTGATTATAATGCGACACGAGGTCGCCCAAAAGCTCTTCTGAATTTTTCGTTGCGCTGTGCATCGCGATCATGCGCGCCGAATGCTCGGACGCGTTTGACTCAAGCACCGCCTGATACAACTGCATTTCCATTAATTGCGGCACCACCGTCTCGATCACTTCTTCCGGCGACGGTTCAAATAAGAACTGTTGCGCTTCCGTTGCCCTGAGCTCGCCGAAAGGTTTCTGTGCGGATGCGAAAAGTTCTCGTGCAGACATCAACTCGCTTTTTGCGATAGGAAGAAGTTGTTTGATCGCCGGCATTTGCGAAGTAGAAGAAAGAAAGCGGTTGAATGCCACAAACACGGTATCCCGTTTTCCGGCGCGAAGCTCATCGAAAAGAATGCGCGCCGCCGGCCGCACCTCCACCGCGTGCGGGAGATTGTCGAGCCGGGAAAATG
>JBBTYM010000019.1:0-3126 GCA_038061765.1 Patescibacteria group bacterium | reverse complement strand
TAGAAAACACCTGCGTTTTTGCCACAGGAATAGTTGTGTTTCTTTCGATCATTTTCGTTGACACTCCACCAAGCGTTTCAATGCCCACCGAAAGCGGCGTCACATCAAGCAAGAGAATATCCTTCACGTCTCCCTGCAACACGCCCGCTTGCACTGCGGCGCCCATTGCAACCACTTCGTCAGGATTGATGCCTTTATGCGGCTCTTTGCCGAATAATTTTTTCACTTCTTCCTGCATCTTTGGCATACGCGTCTGTCCGCCGACAAGTACCACTTCATCAATATCGGAAATAGCGAACTTTGCTTCGGCAATGGTTTTTTTGGTCAATTCGATCGATCGCGCAATGTGTTCGCCGACAAGATCTTCGAGTTTTGCCCTCTCAAGAGGAATGTTCAAGTGCCGCGGCCCATCCTCGCTCACCGTGATAAATGGGATATTGATCTCCGTTTTCACAGTGCTCGACAGTTCGTGTTTCGCTTTTTCCGCGCCTTCCTTCAACCGCTGAAGCGCAAGAATATCCTTTGACAGATCAATGCCCTGATCTTTCTTGAACTCATTGATCAGCCAGTGCATGATCGTCTGGTCAAAGTCATCCCCGCCCAGATGCGTATCGCCGCCGGTCGCCTTCACCTCGATCGTGTCATCGGCTATTTCAAGCACAGATACATCAAACGTACCACCGCCGAAATCGTATACTACGATCTTTTCGTTTTTCTTTTTATTGATCCCGTATGCAAGCGCCGCCGCCGTCGGCTCGTTGATGATGCGCTTCACGGTGAAGCCCGCGATCTCGCCAGCATCTTTGGTCGCTTGGCGCTGACTGTCATCAAAGTACGCCGGCACCGTAATGATCGCTTCCGTGATCGGCTCGCCGAGCTTTTCTTCCGCATCAGCTTTCATTTTCTGCAAGATCATCGCAGAAATTTCCTGCGGCGTATGCCATTTGTCGCCCATTTTTATCTCTACGCCGCCGTTTGCCGCCTCTTTTATTTCATACGGGAGCGTTTTTCGGTCGCGTTGAACCTCGGCATCGGAAAACCGCCTGCCGATAAGCCGTTTTGCCGAAAAAATGGTGTTTTTCGGATTGGTCACCGCTTGTCGCTTAGCCAAAAGCCCTGCGAGCCGATCGCCCCCCTTTGAAAGCCCAATGATGGATGGCGTCGTGCGATTTCCTTCCTTGTTTTCAATAATTTTCGCCTCGCCTCCTTCGATGTACGCCATCGCGGAGTTCGTCGTCCCCAAATCAATTCCTAATATTTTTGCCATATAGTTATTTTAATTATATTACTTTGCATTACAAGACGTCAGATGCGAGGCGCGCCGAGTATCGAAGCTGAAGCTGTACTTTTAAGTACTGCGAGGCGAGACATGGAGGCGGAACGAAGCAGATGGCGGTTTGTAATGCAAAGTTGTTATTGTTTTTTTTGCGATATCTTTACTGATGCAGGCCGTATCACTTTTCCGCGCAACATATACCCCCGCTGATACTCTTCTAAAATAACGCCGTCGTCCTTGTCTGATTCTTCGTGCGCTATCGCCTCATGCATATCAGGACTGAACTGTATTCCCACCGTGGGGACCGGCGTGACGCCCATATCTTTAAGCGCCCCGTCAAGCTGCTGTTTGATGCTGATAATTCCCTTTGCCCATGTATTCGCTCCAAGGTCTTTCGGTAAATGTTTCACCGCGAGGTCAAAGCTGTCTAGCACCGGAAAAAACTTCAACAACGCTTCGGCGGTGGCAAACTGCGCATACCCTGTCGTTATTTTCTCCTGATCTTTCTTGGAATTCACAAGGTCTGCTTTCATCCTCCGCGAAAGATCGAGAAATTCTTCCTTTTCTTTCTCGCTCTGCGCGAGTTTTTCGCGCAACATTCCTACTTCTGCCCATGCTTCTTCAAGTAGTTTCGGTGCTTCTTCTTTTTTGTCCCGCGATGCATCGTTCATATATATATTATAATTCTAAAATTAATCAAAGAAATCGCACAGTGCATCAAGCGCATCGATGCTCTTGCGGTAATTCATCCGCTTGGGCCCGAGGATCACTACCACGCCTTCGCCTCCGGATATTTTGCATCGCGACACCAGCATACTGAAATCACGCGCCTTTAAGAGCGGATTCTCTTTCCCGATGAATACCGATGGTCTTTTATCCATGAGAGCGTCTGCAAACGCAGGGAGATCCTTTTCGATCGAATCAACCATATCGCCAAACCGCTTTCGCAAGAAAGAATCCTCGAGCTCCGGCTGGCTTAGCGTATCATGCACGCCTGCTTTAAAAAACGCCTGCGAGCGCAATGAACCGGAAAAAACGGTGCTCCCCGCCAGTGTCGCGATCGCACGCGCGAGTTCGGCAAACGCTGCATACGCCTCTTGCTCGCGATCGGCAACATGACGCAATGCGGTCCGCGCCTTCCTATTCTCCCGCTCTTTGTGCGCAAGGAGCGCATCTACAAACAGCCGATATCCTTTGTCGGTCGGCACGCGGCCGGCAGATGTATGCGGCTGGTGAAGATACCCTTCTTCTTCAAGCTGCGCGATCTCACTGCGCATCGTCGCGGAACTCACATCGAAATCGAACGTTTCACACACCATTTGCGAGCTGATGGGCTGTGCGGTTTTGACATGCTCCTCGATCACCGCAAAGAGAATGGATTTTTGCCGGTCAGTTATCATGATTATGCGTCTCCCGCATGTAGTATACCCCCATGATAAAAAATTAGCACTCTTGTGTCAAGAGTGCTAATTCGTATTTTACAGTGTTGCGTGCGAGCTATTCGTCGATCTCCACGATCTCGTACTTAACAACGCCTCCGGGGGTCTGTACATTTACCGCTTCTCCGGGTTTTTTGTTCAAAAATGCGCTGCCGATCGGCGAAACGTTCGATATCTTCCCTGTCATCGGATCTGCCTCTTCCGAGCCGACGATCGTAAAATTCATTTTCTTGCCGCCTGTCTTGACGGTAATGGCCGAGCCGATCTGCACGATTCCCTTCTTGCGATGCTTCGAGATCAGCACCACATTCCGGAACAACGCTTCAAGTTCTGCTATCTTGCGCTCATTAAATTCTTGCGCTTCCTTTGCCTCCATGTATTCGGAGTTCTCGGAAAGATCGCCGAGCTTCT
>JBBTYM010000018.1:0-10859 GCA_038061765.1 Patescibacteria group bacterium | reverse complement strand
GTTCTCTCCGCTTTGCGGAAAGAACTCAATAGGTTCCTCAAGAAATTCCCTGTACTGCATACCTTGAATAGATTTTTTTATATACTCACCCTCGCAAAAAACAATGTTTTTTCAATGTTTTTTGTTATTATGCTGGTTTTTGCGTCTTTTTTCAATCTTGCCGACGCAAACGGAAAGCTTTCTGCAATGACGCTCGCGGCGATACAACAGGAAGCGGGAAATACGTACACAGAAGTGTCCTTGAGATCATCTCAGGGACATATTTCTAAGGAAGCAGTATATGACAGCACGGGCGTTGGACGAGGAGGTATCAGCGAAGAGCAAATAGACGAATATGCCTACCCCACGACCGCCGATGACGCGCTTGTTGCCGACCTTGCCCCGCTCACGATAGACAAAAGCCGGGCCTCGAGAGACCAGGCCGTCTTTTATCTGGTGGAAGAGGGCGACACTATTTCAGAGATCGCCACGCGGTTTGGCATCGCTCCTCTAACGGTGTTATGGGCGAACAACCTTACGTCCGCCGATTATATCAAAGAAGGCCAGCGACTGGAGATATTGCCGATAGACGGATTGAAACACGCGGTAAAGAAAGGCGATACGGTGGCGTCGCTCGCACAGCAGTTTCGCGCGAACGAAGACGACATCATTGCGTATAACCATCTTCCGGCAGACGGTGCGCTCCGAGCGGACGATGCCCTGATCATTCCTGATGGCAGAATGCCCCAACCGATACGCACGGTAAAGCCGACCACCTCGGTCGCTTCATCAAAACAAGTGCCGGTTTCTAATAAGTATTTCATATTCCCAACGACCGGCAGAAAGACCCAGGGCCTCCATGGCAATAACGGCGTCGACATCGGCAATCAATGCGGGACGGCGATCTACGCGGGCGCAGACGGCATCGTGACAGCAGTACGAACCACGGAATCACGCGCGCGAACCGGCGCGGCGGTGTATTCCGGCTACGGGAATAATATTATGATCAAACACCCCAACGGCGTGGTGACGCTCTACGCGCATTTGAAAGATGTCTTTGTATTCAACGGGCAGGAAGTGAAACAAGGAAGCATGATCGCGACGATGGGCGGCGGATTTGAGATCGTCGAAGGCAGGCGCGTGCGCATGGAAGGCGCGGGTAAGTCAACGGGGTGCCATCTGCACTTTGAGGTGCGCGGCGCGAAGAACCCATACTTTGTGCGCTAAGAGTGCTCAAAGGAGAAGATAGAACTTAGCGAGTAGAGAGTAAGCAAAAACAGGACGCGTGTCCTGTTTTTCTTTTTGCGCTGTGTGCCTCTACTCCCTACTCGCTATGTTCTAACTTCTTTGCTGGTATTGCAACGCTTCTGCAATATGTGTTTGCAAGATGAGAGGCGCTTCTTCAAGGTCTGCTATCGTGCGCGCGAGCTTGATGATCTTATGAAATGCGCGCGCCGAGAAATGCAATTTTTCCATTGCGTTTTTAAGGATCGCAAGCGAGGCGCTGTCCAAAGGACAGTGTTTTTTTATATGCGCGGCAGACATGTCGGCATTGCGCGTGATCGCTGTTTTTGCAAAGCGTTCGCGTTGGGTCATGCGCGCCCGTGACACGCGCGCTTGTATGCGCGAGCTCTCGCGCCCTGCGGATTCTTCGGTGAGTTTTTCATACGCGACCGCAGGCACTTCAACATGGATATCGATGCGGTCGGCGATCGGGCCGGAGATCTTTTTTTGGTATCTGATGATATTCGCCATCGAACAGGTGCATTCACGCGTGGCGGATCGATAATATCCGCACGGACAAGGATTTTTGGTGGCGATGAGAATGAAGTTGGCGGGATAAGAAAAGGAACCATGCGCGCGGGCGACGGTGATCGTTTTGTCTTCAAGCGGCTGGCGCAACGCTTCAATGACGTCGCGCGGGAACTCCGGGAATTCATCAAGAAACAGAACGCCGTTGTGCGCGAGGGTTATTTCGCCGAGCTTCGCGGTCTTCCCCCCTCCGATGAGTGCGATATCGGATGCGGAATGATGCGGCGAACGGAACGGCCGCTCGGTCATCGCGGGGCGCGCGCCAAGTAGGCCGACGATGCTGTAGATCTTCGTTGTTTCAATGATCTCGTCTTCCGACATTTCAGGGAGAATGGACGTGGTTGCTTTTGCAAGCATCGTTTTTCCCGTTCCCGGCGGGCCTGATAACAATACATTATGTCCGCCAGCTGCCGCGATCTCAAGCGCGCGCTTGGCCTGCTCCTGTCCTTTGATGTGCGAAAAATCACACGCATCTTCGTCGCGCGCATTGGTGGTTGTGAGAAGGTCGCTGGCATCGTTTGCGGGCGTGTATTCGGGAATAACGCCGCTTATAAGATAGTCGGCGCACTCTGAAATAGTGGCGACCGGCACGAGCGTGATACCGGAGATCAGCTGTGCTTCTTTGGCGTTTTGTGACGGCAGGACAACAACAGAAAACCCGTCTTTCTTTGCCTGCGCCACGATGGCAAGCGCGCCATGGATGGGACGCACGCCGCCATCAAGCGCGAGTTCTCCGATAAACAGTTTCTTTTCAGGGTCAAAGGAAAGTTGGTCGGATGCGGCAAGATACGAGAGCGCAATAGGGAGGTCGTATGACGCACCTTCTTTTTTAACGTCGGCAGGCGCGAGATTGACGACGATCTTTTGATTGGTCTTTTTGGGATACTGAAATCCTGAGTTTTTTAGCGCGGCATTCACGCGGTCCTTTGATTCTCCAACGGACTGGTCGGGCAGACCAACAATCGTAAAACAATGGAGACCGTGTGAAATGTCGGTCTCCACCGTAATGATGTTTGCGTTGATGCCGCAGAGCGTCGCAGAGAAAACTTTAGAAGGCATGGTTTAAACTCATAACGTATAACCTACAACTAAAAACAAATGCGCTCGCTTGAAAAAGGTATAAGTTATCAGCTGTATATTAACAGTTAACGTGCGCGCGCGCCGCGGGGTTCGCGGTGAGACGCGCCTCATCGATCGTTTTTTTACAGCGTTCGCAGATGCCATATGTGCCGGCATCTATTTTGTGTAGCGCGATAGCAATATCCGCAAGACGTGTTTCAAGTTGGCGGTCGATAGACGATTCGTTTTCATATTCCTCCACCTCATCGGCGCGCTCTTCTTCTTCAAACCGCCCCGCTTCGTCAAATTGTTGGCGCTTTGTTTCCCAATGCCCGTCGGTTTTCACCGCGGACTCGCTTAAGTCGCCTTCAAGCCGCTCTTTTTCCTTGAGTAGTTGCTCCCGGAATTGTTCAATGCGTGACTGTTCCATGGCGTCATTATATTCCCGATAGGGTTATAAATCAATTTTTGCGATTATGTCGGTATAGCGCGTCATGACCGCTTTATTTTTACTGTCAGGATAATAGAGCGTCACGGCATCGTCGCGAAGCACAAGACCGGAAGCATCGGTTCCGTTTTTCACTTTTTTGTGCAGGCGGCGTATTTGCCATCGTGTAAGCGCGCGTTCAAGTGCGTCGCCGATACTTCCTGAAAGGAGCCACGCGGTCGCTCTAGAGATCGCATGAAGCGTACGCGATAAAGGAATAAGCGGCGCCAGAGAGTGGCGAGAAACATATTCTTTCATCCACGCGTTTTCAGTAAAAAACAAATCAAGCGCTTCGGTCCCAAAAAGCGGCAGCGCCCGCGCAAGCATATGAGCGGAGGCGAGGTTGCGCAGAGGGAATACGGCAGTAGGAGCGATGAAACAATTAAAGCAGAGCTTATCTACGCCGTGTCCCCGCTCGCGCCGTTTTCCAAAAAGTTCAGCAAGGAATAACAGTAGTATCCGCGCGGTCCATATTCTTCCTTTTTTTGCGATACAGAGAATATCAATGTCGCTTTCTGTTTTTGCATTTCCCATCGAAACCGAGCCGGTGATCAGTGCCGCTTCTACAAATGGGATCATTTGCATAAGCAAAAAGAAAAAACGATTGCGCGCGATCTTTTGGCGCGCGATCTCGACTCGATTTTTTATTTCATCAACATCAGGCGCCTGCGCAAGCGCATACCAGCCGTCGCGCGAAACAACAACCCTCTCTTTTTCAAAGAGAGCAAGAAGAGAGGCGATCTCTTTGCGAGTGTTGTTTTTTGCGTGCGATGCGGGGAGAAGTGCGCAGACATCGGCAAACGAAAGCGCCGGCAACGATTCCGCGTGTGCCAGCGCAAGGAGTGAAAGTATTGAGTTACGAGTGTCGTCCATAGACGGCGCGCGTCGCGGCGTTAAAACCTATTTGCCGGGCTGGCGCGCTTTGTCGAGTACCGCATAGATCATTTCTTTTGATGTTGCGGTCACGAAGTAGCGGGAAGACACCGCCCAGTCAAGCGACATGTCCGGCTGAGGCATATTGAGGTAGCGCTTGGAGAATTCAAAATATGTATTGGCGGAGAATACGATGGTCGCCGGTTTTTGATACGGTTTTTCAACATACAATGCGGTGAGGTCATCAAGTATGGTGCTTTCCCATGCGAGTGCCGCGCTTTTTACGCTTGCGCTGTTTTGGATCGCGCCGACAAAACCATAGCGGAACGACGCGCCGCTTTTATAGCCGATGAGTTCAGACGCGCTCATAAGCTTTGAGAGATCGGCGGATATTAAAAGCCCAAGAAGCTGTGCCGCTTCGGCACCAGTGAGAAATTTCTTTTCTGTCGGCGTAGTTAGTTTTATCACGTAGCGAATAGTCGCCTTCTCTTTTGTTATTTTCGCGTTTTCCGAGCTTATTTTTTCAAGCAAAATCGTTTTATCGAGCTTGGTGAGTTCAATGGTTGCGGTGTGGTCAAGCGTGACGACCGCCGACGGAGCTGTGGGCTCGGGCGCTTGTATCGGCGCAGGCGGAGGGGTTATCACGGGTGGGGTTGTGGTTGCGACCGGTGCAGGAGGAATCACGGGAGCGGTGGTTGTAGCGATCGGTTCGGGTTCGGGCTGTAGTTCAGGTTCCGGCTGTGGTTCCGGTTCGGGCTGAACGGGGGTGACTGGTTTTGGCTGTGGCTGTGGGGTAACTTTTTGCTCCGGCACTTGCACAACAACCGGGGTCGCCGGGGTTTTCATAAAAAACCACCAGTATGCCGCGCCCCCGCCGGCAACAAGCAATACCAATACGATCATTAAAATAATCGTGGTCGCGCTAATCGTACTGCGCTTCTGTGGAATGCGTATTTGAAATGGCTGGTCGCCCCCCTCGGTTTTTGTATCGGGAAGAGGGAATGGCTGGTCGCGGCCCGCGAGATCTTCGATTGGCTCTCTGAATTTGTCGGAGAGCGATGGTTCTTTCGGAGTAGATACGGGAGGAATGTATTCTGAAAACGGCTTTTTAGCCGCTACTTCTTTTATAAATGCCGCGGGATCCATCTTTGCCTTCGCGACGTCCTCTTGCATCGTATGCGTAAAAAATTTCTTTTCACCAACCACCGGCAAACCGCCCGGCACATCGTTTGTAGGGGAATCCCCCAACCCTGTTTTATTATCTTGGTTCATATATTAGAGATATGCTTCTATAATACCTTTTTTCAAATAATAAAAAAAGACCCTGGAATCTCTGTTGTTGTTGCGTTGAAAAATTTGGAGAATTCAGGGTCTATTTATGTTTGTCTGGTCCAGAAAAGGGACCAGTTCTTGTTTTTAAGGTGCTACGAGAAACTTTTGATCGATATTGATAATCCTTTGATCTCAATCTCTCGTTGACATCATTATACCACCCAGAGGAGCGCGGTCAAAGGTATATGCTGTGGATAACTTTATAGTAAGGGGCCATTGGCGGGTTTTCCGCCAATGGCCCAATGTGGTGAAAGGACTCTGCCTTTCAACGGGAGATTGTGGCCCCCCGCCTTGTTTTAGGCCGGTAAGGCCCCCCACATACAAAGATACTAACGATTATTGATGTAATAAGTCAAGAATTACCTCGATTATTATGTAAAAGAAAAAGTCCTGTGCCGAAGCAAAGGACTTTTGGGAACGGAGATCTTATGACCTCCGAAAAATTTGTTGTAGCTTTAGGCGCTACAGGACCTTATTTCATCGAAACTTAATGTTTCAATGTTCTTAGTATAGCAGAACCAAGAAGCGTGTCAATATGCAAGCTGTGGATAACTTGAATAATGATTTGTCGGTAAAAAGGTATAATACATGTGCATTGTACACTCTCTCTTTCAACAATAAGGATCTGTTGCCATGAGGGCAACAGATTTGTTTATCACCAACGGGGGTGAGTATGAAAAAGACGGGGTGTGGTATCAAGTGTGATGCCTGCGCGTACGCAGGCACGTGTCCTCTCTGCGCGGCAAAATAAGCAGAGAAAAAAGAAAAAGGCCATGGACAACGTCCGCGGCCTTTTTACTTTTAAGAACCAGCTCCTATTGTTCTTTTTGCTGTTCTGCTGGTACGAGTGCTTTATGCGAGAGATTCATTCTTCCCTGCGAGTCGATTTCGACAAGCTTCACAGGGATAACATCGCCGATTTTCACCACTTCGTCGGGGTGCCCTACGTATTTATCGGAAAGCTGGGACACGTGCACGAGCCCTTCGGTGCCGGGGAATATTTCCACGAATGCGCCAAACGCCATGATGCGCGTCACTCTGCCTTGGAATATCTCGCCCACTTTCGCTTCTCGCGTGAGGTTTTTGACCCATTCGACCGCTTTTTGCGCCGAATCCTGGTTGACCGAGGTGATGAACACCGAGCCGTCGTCTTCGATATCGATAGACACGCCCGTGGAATTGATGATTTCGTTGATTACTTTTCCGCCGGGGCCGATGACATCTCTGATCTTATCTGGGTTGATCTGGAGCGTGATAATACGCGGCGCATGCTGTGAAAGCTCGGGTCGCGGTGCGGGAAGCGCGGTTTTCATTACCGATAAAATTTCAAGCCGGGCTTTTTTTGCTTGGGCGAATGTTTCGCCTAAGATCGCGACAGTAACCCCGTCCACCTTTACGTCCATTTGCATGGCGGTAATGCCGTTTTCCGTTCCCGCGACTTTCAGGTCCATATCACCGTGATGGTCTTCGGGGCCCTGAATATCGGTGAGTACTTTATAGTTTCCTTTTTCATCGGACATCAGACCCATTGCGATGCCTGCCGCAAGCGCTTTAATCGGCACTCCGCCGTCCATAAGCGCGAGCGTCGAGGCGCACACCGACGCCATAGAAGATGAGCCGTTTGACGATAATGTTTCAGACACCAGGCGAATGGTATAAGGGAATTCTATTTGCGGAGGGATAAGCCGGGCAAGCGCGCGTTCGGCAAGCGCGCCGTGGCCGATGTCGCGCCGCGAAGGACCTCTCATGGGCTTCACTTCTCCTACCGAGTACGGCGGGAAATTATAGTGATGCATAAAGCGCTTCAACCCGTCTTTTGTTTCCATCGTATCGATCACCTGCTGATCGCCGGGCGCGCCGAGCGTGAGCACCGAAAGCACCTGCGTTTCTCCGCGGACAAAAATACCGGAGCCATGCGTGCGAGGCAAGAATGAAACATAGCTTGCGAGCGAGCGCAATTCGTCGGTCTTTCTTCCGTCAGGCCTTTTTTCTTTATGAATGATGTTGTCGTGGACGATCGTGTTGATGAGCTCTTCAAATAAATTCATAGCTTCCCTCCCTTTTTTTGTATCGTCGGGGTATTGCAATGCTATCTTTTGAGAGAGCGCGTCTTTGAGCGTGTTGAGCGCGTCCAATCTTTTTTGCTTGTGTGGTTGATATAATATTTCTTCGAGCTCTGTGCGGACGACCGATTCGACGAATGCGATGAATTCCTTATCGATCTCTTTCGCGGGAACAGTCATTTTTTGAGAGCCGATCGCTTTCACGATGTCGTTTTGGAACGCGATGAGTTTTTCAACATGTGTTTGCGCGAGCGCAATCGCCTCAACGACTATTGCTTCCGCGAGCTCCGCCGCATCTCCCTCGAGCATATTAACCCTGCCGTGAATGCCAGCAACGACAATGTCCATGTCGGACTTTGTGCGCTCTTCGTAGGTGGGATTAAGGATAAGCGCGCCGTCTACGCGTCCGACGCGTACCGCGCCGATAGGGCCTGCCCAAGGGATGTTTGAGGTGGCAAGCGCCGCAGATGCCGCGACCATAGAGATAACATCGGGGTCGTTTTCATGATCGATCGAAAGCACGGTCACGATGACCTGCACTTCGTTGCGGACCGCCGAATCAAATAGCGGACGGAGTGTGCGGTCGATAAGTCGGCCGGTAAGGACCGCCTCCTGCGATGCGCGCGTTTCTCGTTTAATAAAGCGAGAGCCGGGGATCCTTCCCGCCGCGTAGAAGCGTTCCTCGTATTCAACCGAGAGCGGGAAATAATCTATATTTTCTTTCGCATTTTTACTGATGACTGCAGTCGCAAGCACTACCGTGTCTCCGCATGAGACGATTACTGACCCGTTCGCCTGTCCCGCAAGCGAGTTTTTGCGCACCACGATGGCCTTATTGCCAAGGGTGAGCGAAAATTCTTTCGTTTCCATTGCTTTTTCGCAGAGAGATCGAATCCCGAAATCCAAAGCCACAGGGTAAAACGCTTTTCACGCTGTGGTTTTGTATTTGGGCTTCTGCTCCCGCCGCGAGATTAATTATTTTTTTAATTTATTCTCAAATAGGTCCTTCCCACCTATCACGCAAATCTTTTCTTTTATCTTAACGGAAGAGCAGCCCTTCGTTATTATTTATAGAAAAGGGCGTGAACGGATTAAAGAAAAGATTTGCGTGATAGGTGGGAGGTGTCGCGTAAAAACCCGGTCTTTATTTGCTTCGGAAAAGATATTTGGCCTGATCGGCGCACAGATCGACAAAATCATCCGCGCCTTCGCGGAGCTTTGCGGAGGCGCTTTTTGAAAACGCAACCACTTCCGCCTGTTTGCCCATGCTTTTGAGCTGTTCGATGAGCGGCAAAAAGTCGCCGTCTCCCGAGCATATCACGACCGCGTCCACCGAGGGAGCGATGCGCAATGCATCGACGGTGATACCGACATCCCAGTCGCCTTTTTTGGCGCCGCCGTAGAATGTCTGTAGTTCTTTCTCCCGTGTTTCAATGCCGAGCTTTGCGAGTGCTTCAAAAAATCCTTTCTCCTCGCCTGATTCGGTGCTGATGACATAGGCAATCGCCCGCACGAGTTGTCGTTGTGCGAGCGCGCTTTTAATCACTTCGCGAAAATTCACCCGCGCGTGATAGAGGTTCTTGGCCGAGTGATAGAGATTTTGGACATCAATGAAGATGCCGACCCGTTGGTTTTTTTGTTTGATGACCGGCATCTGACTAGAAGTTAGAATCTAGAAAATAGAACCTAGAAGCAAAGAAAAAATATTTCATTTCACCCCCCCCTATTTTCTAAGACCAAGTTTCTTTACGATCCCATTGTACCGTTTTTTGTCGGTATGGTTCAGATAATCGAGGAGCGATTTCCGTTTTGACACCATTTTCAATAGCCCACGCCGCGAATGGTTGTCTTTTTGATGCGTTTTGAGGTGGCCGGTCAGCTGTACAATCTCTTCGGAAAGCAATGAAATCTGGACCTCGGGAGATCCAGTATCGGTTTCGTGCACCTGCACGTCTTTAATAAGTTTTTGCTTCTCTTTTGTAGTAATCATAGCAATGGAATGCAATATATCATAAATCGTTTGATAGTGCAAGTGGTGCCCGCTGAAGCACAGCACCCTTTCTTTGTCAAATTATTCTTACGACGCAATGAGCGGTATAATGGATATATGCAAAAATATATCGACGATTTTCTCGAGTATCTCGAAATAGAGAAAAACCGCTCTCCCAAAACACTGGAAAATTACCGGCGATACCTTGTGTATTTCATTGCGTTCGCAAGCATTACCGATCCGGCGGGAATTACAGCGGAGCTCGTGCGGACCTATCGGCTCCAGCTGCATCGCAAAGAAGGAGGAAGCGGCGCACGGCTGAAAGCGAATACACAGATGTACTACTTGATCGCTTTGCGCTCATTTTTGAAATATTTACAAAAGCGCGACGTAAAGACATTGGCACCCGAAAAGATAGAGCTGGGGAAGCTAAGAGAACGCGAGCTCGATTTTCTCGAACAGGCCGAAATGGAGCGTTTGCTTGCGGCGCCCAACGGAAACGACATTACCGGTCTGCGCGACCGTGCGATGCTCGAAACATTATTTTCAACCGGATTGCGCGTGTCCGAGCTGTGCTCGCTCAATCGCAAGAACATCAATCTTGCTACCGGAGAATTCGCGGTGCTGGGGAAGGGCGGAAAGCTGCGCGTCGTATTTTTGTCTGACCGCGCGAAAGATGCGCTGAAAGCGTACGACGATGTGCGCGAGGATATCGATGATGCGCTATTCGTGCGCCATGACATTAAACAGAATGCGCGCGCCGATCTGCGCCTCACTCCCCGCTCGATCCAGCGGATGATAAAAAAATACGCCGTGAAGGCGGGTGTGGTGAAAAAAGTGACGCCGCATCAGCTACGGCATTTCTTCGCGACCGATCTGTTGCAGGGCGGCGCAGACATCCGCTCCGTGCAGGCGATGCTCGGGCACGCAAGCATAACTACCACGCAGATCTACACGCATTACACCGACAGCAAGCTCAAAGAGATTCATAAAAAATTCCACGACACTAAGCGCGACGAGAAAAAAGAAGATTAATTCTCTGGTTCGTTGCTTTGCCCGAAGCGTCGGGCAATTTGCGCATATCCTTCCGTGTCGAAGGTGGTAACGGTACGTTCAGCGGCCTGCTCGTCGATATCAAAAGCGCGGCGAACATTTTTCACGATAAATACGATCGCAAAAAAGGTGGCATAAAAATAGAATGCAAGCATAAGCACAGAGATAAACGAATATTTGTTTTGCTTCAGGAGCAAAACCCAATTGATCC
>JBBTYM010000017.1:0-2286 GCA_038061765.1 Patescibacteria group bacterium | reverse complement strand
GTCTGGGAAATTTTTGATAATTCACGCGACGAAGCGATGGGCGGCTATGCGACGCAGATCGAAGTGGCATTGCTCCCGGGGAACGTAATACGCGTGGCCGATGACGGACGCGGTATCCCGGTTGATATTCACCCCAAAACAAAAGTATCCGCGCTTGAAACGGCGATGACCACGCTCCATGCGGGCGGGAAGTTCGGCGGGGAGTCGTATAAAATTTCCGGCGGCCTGCACGGCGTGGGCGCGTCGGTGGTGAACGCGCTTTCAATATGGCTCAAGGCGGAGATACATCGCGACGGCGGAAAGCATTTCCAGGAATACAAACAAGGGAAACCAAAAGCGAAGGTGAAAAAGGTTGCCTCGTCAAAAAAGCGCGGCACAATCATCACCTTTTCTCCCGATCCTGAAATTTTTAAAGAAATAGCGTTCGATTTTCAAAAGATAAAAGACCATCATCGTCAGCAGGCGTTTTTGGTGAAGGGATTAAGAGTGCATATTATTGACGCGCGGGAGTATCAGGGAAAGATCAGCGAAGATGTGTACTACATCAATGAGCTCCATCTTCCCGTGCCGTCATATTCGTTCTATTTCGAAGGAGGCATTCTTTCGCTGGTGAGGCATCTTAATAAGAATGAGGAAGTTCTGCATGACGCTGTTTTTTATGTGGAGAAACAGCTCGAAGGCGTGTGGGTGGAAGCGTCGCTCCAGTACCTCACCGACATTACCGCGCGCGAGATCAGCTTTGCAAACAACATCCATACGCCTGAGGGAGGGATGCATCTCACCGGCTTTCGCTCGGCGCTCACGAGAGTGCTGAATGACTACGCGCGCAAAAACAACATATTACGGGAGGCAGACGACAATCTCTCGGGCGAAGATGTGCGAGAGGGGCTTACCGCGGTGATATCGGTGAAGATACCGAACCCGCAATTTGAAGGACAGACAAAAGCAAAGCTCGGATCGCCCGAAGGCAGGACCGCAACAGAAGCGGTAATAGGCGAAGCGCTCGCGTATTTTTTGGAAGAGCACCCGCAGGATGCGCGGCGCATCATCGAAAAATGCGTGCTGTCGCAGAAGGCGCGCAAAGCAGCAAAAGCGGCGCGCGAGACGGTGCTTCGCAAAGGCATTCTTGAAGGGATGACGTTGCCCGGAAAGCTCGCCGACTGTTCGTCGCGCAATCCGGAGGAATCGGAGCTTTATATTGTAGAGGGTGATAGTGCAGGAGGCTCGGCAAAACAAGGTAGAGACCGCCGTTTTCAGGCGATCCTCCCGCTTAAAGGGAAGATCTTAAATATTGAAAAAGCGCGCCTTGACCGCATGCTTACCTCATCGGAGATCAAGGCGCTTATTATTGCGTTGGGGACGGCGATCGCGGATGAGTTTGATGCGAAGCGGCTTCGCTATCATCGTGTTATCATCATGACCGATGCCGATGTTGACGGCGCGCATATCCGCACGCTGTTGCTCACGCTTTTCTACCGGTATTTTGCGCCGCTCATCGATGCGGGCAATATCTATATCGCCCAACCGCCGCTGTATCGCATTCAATCGGGGAAAGCGGTAAAATACGCGTATTCGGATAAAGAAAAAGAAGTGATCATTGGCGAGTTTGCGGCAGCAAAACAAGAACAGCGTTCTGCAAAGGCAAAGAAAGCAGGGAAAGAAGAAAAAGAAGAAGTTGCAGAAGAGTTAGGAGGGGAGGTGGGCGAGATCCGGCAGTCGGCGGAGGGGGAAGAGAAGATGCGCGGCGTTTCCATCCAGCGGTACAAAGGTCTTGGCGAAATGAACCCCGATCAGTTATGGTCAACGACGATGGATCCGACACAGCGTATGGTGAGGCGCGTGATGGTCGCCGATGCGCAGGAGGCCGATAAGATCTTCAGCGTATTGATGGGCTCGGATGTATTGCCGCGCAAACGCTTTATTCAGGCGCATGCGAAAAATGTCAAAAATCTCGATGTTTAAATCTAGATTATTTTCACTTACAAGAGTTTTGTTGCTTGTTTTCGTGATAGGGGGTGTTTTGATGTTTGCATTTTCCGGTGCGTATGCACAAAAAACGTGTCCTACCCTTCTTGACGGTTCTCCTGGTCCTGTTCCCACAGGAGGGTGTAAGATTGTCAATCCTCTGAGCGTAAACGATATTCCCGGCCTCATCTGTGTGTTCATTGATCTATTGGTGACGATGTTGATGCCGCCGATCATGGTGCTCATGGTGTTGTATGCAAGCTTCCTTCTTCTGACGTCGGTTGGCCAGCCGGCAAAAATGGTGCAGGCGCGCGCCATGCT
>JBBTYM010000016.1:0-6738 GCA_038061765.1 Patescibacteria group bacterium | reverse complement strand
TCGTGGTGGAGCATGACGAAGAAACGATCCTTTCTGCCGATTGGGTGGTGGAGATCGGGCCCGGCGCGGGCGCGGAAGGCGGGAAGATCGTGTTTGAAGGCACACCGGCAGAAATGAAAAAAGCGCGCACGTGTACCGGCACATATCTTTCCGGAAAAAAACATGCGCCGGACGAGAGCATCAAAATACAAAAAGAAGCATTGCCGCGCAGTGAGGGGCCGCAGCAATTCGTTGAGATCAAGGGGGCAAAGGCAAATAATCTCAAAAATATCGATGCAAGTATTCCGCTTGAGCGGTTTGTGTGCGTGACCGGCGTGTCGGGTTCGGGCAAGAGTACGCTCGTGGATGATATCCTTGCAAAAGCGCTCGCGCAAAAATTATATCAGGCGAAAGCATCGCCCGGCGCGCATGATGCGATCACGGGTACGGATCGGTTAAATAAGGTCATTTATGTCGACCAGTCGCCAATCGGGCGAACGCCGCGCTCGAACCCAGCAACGTACACCGGCGCGTTTACGATCATCCGCGATTTATTCGCATCTACGCAGGAAGCGAAAATACGCGGATACAAGCCGGGACGGTTCAGTTTTAATGTGAAAGGAGGCAGGTGCGAAGTGTGTGAGGGGCAAGGTCAGCGAAGGATAGAAATGCATTTTTTGCCTGATGTCTATGTGGAATGCGAAGAGTGCCACGGCACGCGGTTTAACAAAGAAGCGCTTGAGATCGACTGGAAAGAGAAGAATATTGCGGAGGTATTGCGCATGAGCATTGAAGAGGCGCATACCTTTTTCAAGAACGTGCCGCAACTGCGCAACATTCTTTCGACGTTGCGCGAAGTAGGGCTTGGGTATGTCCAGCTTGGCCAGAGCGCGACGACGCTGTCGGGCGGTGAAGCCCAGCGTATCAAGCTCGCCGATGAGCTTGCGCGCCGCGACACCGGGTCAACGCTGTATATTTTAGACGAACCGACCACCGGACTTCATTTCGAAGATGTTTCCAAGCTGCTTATTGTTTTGCGCCGCTTGGTGAACAAGCGCAACACGGTCGTAGTGATCGAGCACAATCTCGACGTGATCGAGGCGAGCGATTGGATCATTGACTTGGGGCCCGATGGGGGAGACAAAGGTGGGTATATCGTGGCGCAAGGCACGCCCAAGGAAGTGGCAAAGGTAGCAAAAAGCTACACAGGACAGTTTTTGAAAGATAGGATATAATGAAATTATAATACTTCTATCATATGGTCACACGTAAAACATTATTCGTACTTATCGCGCTTGTAGCGATTCTTTTCGTGGCGGCATGCGGTGCGGCGCTTTTTCTGTATCTTAAAGTTGTGCCCATGGCGCCACAAGTTGCGGAAAAAGTAGGTATCGCGCAGGCAAAATACATCAAGGGGAGCACTTCGTTCTTTTATCCGGCGTTGTGGCAGGAAAACGACATTCCCGCGCTGCCCGGGCTTATTTCCGTGCAGGTGGTTGATCCAAAAGACGGCATTGTGCTGGTGGCGTCATCGGGCGAGAAGTTGAACGACTCTCAAGTAACCGGCACGCTGGTGCGCGAGGAGAACATCACGGTGGGCGGTATTGTTGGCAAAGAGCGCCGGTGGGAGAATGCAGAATCGCAGGCGGTGGTATTTCGCGCGGATGATCTGCAATTTGAAGGAAAATATTATAGGTTTGAAATGTTTGGCACCTTAAGCAGGAAAGTGAAAATGCAAAGCGCGTGGGAAGATATGTTGAAATCGGTGCGATTTGAGAAAGGAAGAGAGGAAGGCATTACCGCAAAACCTCAAAAGTAATTATGAAGGGCTTGAAGATCTTCTCCGTCTCCGAATATGTGGAGCGCTTAAATGCGCTTCTCTATGAACACGACGCGGTGGTGGAAGGAGAGATCTCGGAGTATCGGGTTAATCAGCAAAAGTGGATATTTTTTAAGATCAAAGACGAAGGGGCGGTTCTCGAATGTTTTAGCACGGTGTTTCGTATTCGTGTGCCGCTTGAAGAAGGGATGCGTGTGCGCGTGTACGGAAGGCCGGGCATTTATGCAAAAAGCGGCAAGTTGAGCATGAACGTCGAGTGGGCGGAACCCGCAGGCGAAGGCGCATTCAAGCGTGCATTTGAATTGCTCAAGGCGGAGCTTGAAAAGGAAGGGTTGTTTGAGCAGGGGCGCAAACGCGCTTTGCCAAGTATTCCGAAAACGATCGGGCTTATCGCGTCGCGGGAGTCGGCGGCATACGGCGATTTTTTGAAAGTGTTAGGTCAGCGGTTTGGCGGGCTCACGGTATATGTGATGCATGTGCAGGTGCAGGGCGCGGAAGCGGTACAAAATATCGCGGATGCATTCGCGTATTTCAACGCGCATCAGGAGGAGCTCGGGCTTGACTCTATCGCACTTATCCGCGGTGGCGGGTCGCTTGAAGATCTTGCGGCATTTAATTCGCGGGAAGTGGCGTACGCGGTTTTTGGGTCCGTAGTGCCGGTGGTGGTGGGCGTGGGGCACGAGCAAGATGTTTCCATCGCTGATTTTGTGGCCGATTTGCGCGCGTCAACGCCGTCAAACGCGGCTGAGCTTATGGTGCCGCATCGCATCGACATCGCGCGGTTTGTCGATGCGATGGCAAGCACGATGACATATCAGATGAGCGCGCTTCATGGTGATGCCCGCACGAGCATCGATGATTCGGTTGCAGCGCTTGATGGGGTGGTGACGGAAAGGATCCATGAGATAGACCGGATGCAGGAACGCATTTTTCTCCGTTTGAATTTTTTTCACGAGCGGACTATAATGCATCAGTCAAAAATAGGCGCTTTGGTGCGCCTGATGAAGAGTTTTAGTCCAACCGCGGTGCTTGAGCGGGGGTATGCGATTGTGAAGAAAGGCGATGAGGTGGTATCGAGTATCAAAAAATTGCGACCGGGTGACATCATTGGGCTAGAGCTGAAAGATGGAGCATGTGATGCAAAGGTCATATAAATTAAAGGTATGAAAAAACAGTTTGATTTCGCAAAAGCATATCAGCGATTGGAAGAACTCACTAAGCAGTTTGAGTCGGGTGAATTGTCGCTCGAAGAAGGGCTGAAGCGGTTTGAAGAGGGGCTTGGCCTTGCGGCGGAGTGTCGGGAGTATCTCGCGCAGGTGGAAAATAAGATCATCGAGATAAAGAAAAAGTTTAATGTCAAAGATAACTAATAACTGAAAACTTACAACGGATAACACGGGGTAGAGGATGCCTTTTGAGCGAGCTGTTATAAGTTATAGGTTGTGAGTAGTAAGTTAATTTATGAAAGACCACATCGTTTTCGATCTGGAAACACAGCATGAGTTTTCCGAAGTCGGGGGAAGGGATTATCCTCACTTGTTGAAGGTGTCCGTGGTAGGGTGCTATTCATATCTGCAAGATAAATTTTTTACGTTTGAGGAAGCGGAAATTCCGGCATTTGAAGCGATGCTGAAAGATGCGGGACTCGTAATCGGGTTCAATACCAAATATTTTGATTACGCGGTGATCCAGCCATACCTGAAGGAGGTGACGATAAAGTCCTTGCCGGCGTGCGACCTCATGGAAGACGTCACGAATGTGCTGGGACATCGGCTTTCGCTTGATTCGATCGCGCAGGCGACGCTGGGTACGCAAAAAAGCGGGCATGGCCTCGATGCGATCCGTTATTTCCGGGAAGGGAATATGGAAAAGCTCAAAAGCTATTGTCTCGATGATGTGCGCATTACCCGTGATATCTTTGAATACGGAAAACAACACGGCGCGGTAAAATACAATTCTAAATACAGCTCCGCTCTGAATTCTGTCCCTGTCGATTGGAAGCAATACGCGTCGCCATCCAGCGAGCCCATATCCGTGCCGGCAGCTCCTTCCGTAAAAGAAGATGCGCCCGCGGTAAATCGCGAGACAGGAAATTACTCTTTGTTTTAATGATCCATGAAAAGGATCTATTGTGATTATTCGGCGACGACGCCGGTTGATAAAAAAGTACTTGCGGCAATGATGCCGTATTTATCCGAGCGGTTCGGCAATCCGTCATCGGTGCACGGATACGGGCAAGAGGCGCTCCAGGCGCTTGACCGCGCGCGCCATAGGGTGGCGGATATGCTCGGGTGTTTAAGTCAGGAAGTGATATTCACCGGCTCTGCGACCGAGGCAAACAACCTCGCGCTGTATGGGGTTGTGCGCCAAGCGCTTGAGAAGAAAAAGCCGGTGCACATCATTACGTCCACCATAGAGCACGAGTCGGTGGCAAATCCGCTCGCACAGCTTGCGCGCGAGGAGTATGTTTCCGTAACGTATATTCCGGCTTCGCGCGATGGATTTATTGACGTGAATGCGTTTCAAAGCGCGCTCACCGAACATACGGTTTTGGTTTCTATGATGTATGCGAACAACGAGATCGGCACGCTCCAGCCGATTAGGGAAATTTCTGCAATCGTGCAAAAGCACAACGAAAAACTAAAAACTAAAAGTTATAAGCTAAAAACTTTGCTTCACACCGATGCGGCGCAGGCGGCGTATTACGCGAATATGAACGTACATGAGCTCGGGGTTGATCTGATGACGCTTTCCGGGCATAAAATGTACGGTCCCAAGGGCGTGGGGGCATTGTATGTAAAAAGGGGAATGCCACTGACGCCGCTGATATTCGGGAGCGGACAGGAGTACGGAAAACGGTCCGGCACAGAAAATATTCCCGGCATCGTAGGCATGAGCGAAGCGTGTGAACAGATAAAGGAAAATAAGGAAATCGTGAGAAAAATAAAGAACCTACGCGACTATTTTATTACGGAAGTGCTTAAAAAAATTACTAGCGCATCGCTTAATGGCGCACAGGAAAACCGTTTACCCGGGAATGCGAATATATTATTTAAAGGCGTTCGCGCAGAGGACCTTATTGTGATGCTTGATGGCGAAGGTATTGCGGTGTCTGCGGGGTCAGCGTGCCAATCCAAAGCGCTTTCGTTTTCGCATGTGTTGTCGGCGATCGGGCTTTCCGAGAAAGACGCGCAATCATCCATACGATTTTCATTCGGCAAATACACGACAAAAAAAGATATTGACTGCGCTATTTCTGTCCTAGTAAAATTGAAAAAAAATATAGCGCATTGATCGCGCGCAGAGAGGTAAGTGCTGATATCAGAGTAGGGGGATCGCTAAGTTTGAAAATTCTTTATAAAGGCGCGGAAAAGACGATCACCGCGACGCTTACAGAGAGGAAGTAGGGGGTAAAGCGTACCATCAAGAAATTAGCACTCTTGCAAAGAGAGTGCTAATTTGCTATTATGGGACGTGGGCGCATCGTTCGTTATTAGTTATCGGTTTTTATGCAATTCAATAAATTTACAACCAAAGCGCAGGAAGCTATTTTTAAGGCGCAGGAAATCGCGGGAGCGCACGCGCAGTTTCAGGTTGATACGGTGCATTTACTTGATGCGCTTATCCGACAGGAGGATTCCGCGGTGCTCACTGTGCTGTACAAGCTCGGGGTGAATGTGGAACTGCTTAAAGGGCAGGTAGACCGCGCAGTGGAAACGGGCGAAAAAAGCCAGGTGAACATTCCGTTCGGACAGGTGTATGTTACGGCGGAATTAGCCAAAGTATTTGAAAAATCGGTGCAGATCGCGTCGGTGATGAAAGACGACTATATTTCCACCGAGCATCTTTTTTTATCCTTGCTTGAGATCGATTCTCGCGCGAAAACAGCACTCACCGGTTTTCATATCACGTCGGATGCGGTGCTCAAAACATTGGCATCGGTGCGCGGCGCACAGCGGGTGACCGATCCGGAACCGGAAGGGAAATATCAGGTGCTTGAAAAATACGCGAAAAATCTTACGCAATTCGCGCGGGAAAAAAAACTCGATCCGGTGATTGGCCGGGACGATGAGATACGACGCATTATGCAGGTGTTGTCGCGTCGCACCAAGAACAATCCTGTGCTTATCGGGGAGCCGGGAACCGGCAAGACCGCGATCGTGGAAGGGCTTGCCCAGCGCATTGTGAACGAAGACGTTCCCGAATCGCTCAAAGGCAAAGAAGTCATTTCACTTGATCTTGGTTCGCTGGTCGCGGGCACGAAATACCGCGGCGAATTCGAAGACCGGCTCAAGGCGGTACTCAAAGAGATCACGCGCAACGCAGGGAAAATAATCCTTTTCATCGATGAACTGCACATGCTCGTGGGTGCGGGCGCTGCGGAAGGCGCGATCGATGCGGCAAATCTTTTAAAACCGGCGCTTGCACGCGGCGAATTGCACGCGGTCGGCGCGACCACGTTACGGGAGTACCAAAAGCATATTGAGAAGGATCAGGCGCTTGAACGGCGTTTCCAGCCCATTGTGGTAAGCGAGCCGTCGGTGGAAGATACTATCGCGATCCTGCGCGGTATTAAGGAAAAATATGAAATGCATCACGGCGTGCGCATTACAGATCTCGCGATCGTCGCGGCCGCGACACTCTCAAGCCGGTATATTTCAGACAGATTTTTGCCGGATAAAGCAGTGGACCTCATCGACGAGGCGGCGTCAGCGCTTCGTATGGAGATCGACTCAATGCCCCAAGACCTTGATCAGGCGAAGCGCGAAATGATGAAGCTTGAGATAGAACAGGAAGCATTGAAAAAAGAAACAGACCCTGTTTCGAAGGATCGACTGAAGATCATTAAGCGGTCGCTTGCCGAACTGAAAGAAAAAACAAGCGATCTTGAGCTGCAATGGAGAACGGAGCGGGACATT
>JBBTYM010000015.1:0-1161 GCA_038061765.1 Patescibacteria group bacterium | reverse complement strand
AAGCTCATGGTGGTGAGTTAAATCGAACCACAAGCTCAGGGCAGGAGAACCTGCGTCCGGGCATTGTGCATCGGCTTGATAAAGAAACGTCAGGTCTTCTGGTGGTTGCCAAAACCCAGCCGATGTTTGAGTGGCTCAAAAAGCAGTTTCAGGACAGAACCGTGGCAAAAACCTATACTGCGCTTGTAGCAGGAAAGCTCGCAAAAAGCGAGGGGGAGATAGCTGTTCCTATTGGGCGGCTCAAAGCACGGCAAATTGCTCTTCCTGGCGCACGCAGGCGGGTTTCGAGAAATGTAAGCAAATCCCGAAACGCAAGCACTGGATTCAAAGTTCTAGGGCTTTACGATGGTTTTACGCTGGCGGAGGCATATCCTAAAACAGGGCGGATGCATCAAATACGGGTTCATTTTAAACACATCGGACACCCTCTGGCAGGAGATAAAACATATGCTTCAAAGCGGGTACTTGGCGCCCTTCCGCTTGCGCGGCAGTTCTTGCATGCAAGCGCTTTGTCGTTTCCGCTTCCTGACGGTACAATAGCGTCATTTTTGTCTCCTTTACCGGGGGATTTAAAGAAGGTCTTGCAGGGGCTTGAAAAAAAGTCCGCCTTCTGATACCATCAGAACATTGTGTTTTAACGAAAAAGTATGGATAAATTAGCCCAGTTTGCAAAGGCACAGCTCAAGACCACGCTTCCCGAGTTTCAAGCGGGGGATGTGGTAAAGGTGTACCAAAAAATCAAAGAAGGAGAGAAGGAGCGCGTACAGATCTTTGAAGGGATCGTGCTCGCGTGCAAGCACGGCAAAGGCGCAAATGCGTCGTTCACGGTGCGCAAGGTCGCCGCGGGCGTAGGCGTAGAAAAGACGTATCCGTTGCACTCGCCATTGATCGAAAAGATCGAGGTAATGAAGCGCACGAAAGCGCGCCGAAGCAAGTTGTATTATTTGCGAACCGCAAAAGGAAAGCGGGCGAAAATGAAGGGAGTTCAGGTGAATCTTACGCCGGGCGCCTCTGATGTGGCGAGCGAAGCAAGCGAAGAAGTTCCAGCAGAAGAAGGCGCGCAGCAAGAATAGGCACGCGCCTGGAATATGCGCGGGTGGCGAAATTGGCAGACGCACTACCTTGAGGTGGTAGCGCCCGCAAGGGCTTGGAGGTTCAAAT
>JBBTYM010000014.1:0-4837 GCA_038061765.1 Patescibacteria group bacterium | reverse complement strand
CACCAGCGACGGACAAACAAAAACGATTACCGTAGATGCGTCGGGAAGGATCTCATCAAATTAGAATTTCTAATTACCTAATTATTCTAATTGACCTAATCAAACTCCGATTTCTAATGCAAAAAAAATATGGCAAATATTTGTTGTTTAGATATTGGGTATTGATTAGAAATTAGACATGAAGAGTTACTGTATGAAAAAATGCGTATCTCAAGCCGGGTTTAGTTTATTCGAAGTCCTCATCGCTATTTCCGTGTTTGCGGTCATTGGTGTCGTTGCGGCGCAGCTGATCGGCATTTCTTTGCAGTCCAACACGACAAGCGGGCAAAAGACCGTCGCGCTCCAGCTCACGCAGGAAACGGCGGAAGCGCTTGATGCGCTTGCCGGGGAATCATGGCAGAACATCTACGGTCTTTCGAAGGGCTCCGCAAACCACTACTACGCCACGGTCAGCGGCAGTAAATGGGCGACCTCGACCGGCGACGAACTGCTCACAATAAACGACGGTTCGTACAAACGTTATTTCTATGTAGAAAACGTATCCCGCGACAGCGGGGGCGCCATCGTTCCTTCGGGAGGCAACAACGACCCCTCCACACAAAAAGCAACCGTAGTGGCTTCGTGGCAAAACGACGGGGGCATAGATATCGGCGCGGCAACCACGACAAAATATCTTATGCGCGCACGCAACACCGCCGCAACGCAAACAGGATGGGCGTATTCCGGACAAGGATCAAATCCTACTTCCGGTGAAACAGCGGATTTCAACAGCGACTACGCATCGTACACCGGCGGCATCAGCACCTCCACAGGGAGCATAACCCTTATCCAGCAGTAGTTGTGTTCTCCTTTGCGTGGCGTTGTGTTATACTTGTATACATAAAAATTATTTATACTATATGGACGCAATAGTAATAGGCATTGATATCGCTTTGATCGTGTGTGGGTTTTTAGCGGCATATTACGCGAAACAAGTTGGCGGAAGCATAGGGCACAAGAGCATCCAGCTCATGGCTTTCGGGTTTTTGCTTCTGGGAATTGCTCATATTCTTGAAACTGCGTCGCTGAAAATCTTCCCTTCGTTTGACCTTGAAACTGTGGAAATAACCCACCGCCTTTTAGTGCTTTTTGCAACAGTGCTAATATTGGTAGGCTATGCGCGTCTAGCGCGGTTTGTTAGGTCGTGATCGTTTCTTATACCATATGAAAAAGGTTCTCATTATAGAAGACGACCCAATCGTCGGCAAGATAATCCAAGTAAAGATCCAGTACACCGCGGCGCAATGCGGGCTCGAGGTGGAGGTATCGCGGGTTTTTAACGGAGAAGAGGGATTACAAGCGATCGCAGAGAAAAACCCCGACCTGATAGTACTTGACCTTATGATGCCGAAAAAATCCGGCTTTGAAGTGCTTGAAGAAATGAAAACGTCCGAAACGGTAAAAACCATCGCTCCTCATATCATGGTTTTAACCAATCTCTCTGGAGAAGGGCACAAAGACAAGGTGACCCAGCTTGGCGCATCCGCATACTTCATCAAGTCAAACACAACTATTCAAGAAATTGCCGATTACGTTTGCAAACAACTCGCCTCAACACCCACGCCGGTTCAGTAGCTCTATTCGAAGCGCCCTCTGTCAATCACTTGGAAGCTCGGCTTCCAAGTCCAAGTGATACAATAGATATATGCGAAAAATACAATTCAGCAAGGGAGAGCACTACCATATATTCAACCGGGGCACTGACAAAAGGAATATTATAGCAGACGAAGAAGATCAGCAACGGTTTTTCCAAAGTATAGAAGAATTTAATACTATTTCTCCTATTGGCAGTATTTATGAAAACTCCTTCCTCAAACGGACAAACAACCAACTTGGAAGCCGAGCTTCCAAGTTGGTGAATTTTATTTGTTATTGCGTGAATCCAAACCATTATCACTTTCTCTTAGAACAGGTTGCGGAAGGAGGGATACCAAAATTCATGCATAGGATTGGAACAGGGTACACAAAATATTTTAACAAAAAGTACGGGCGAAGCGGCGTCCTCTTTCAAGGAGCATTCAAAGCTATCCCAGTTGATTCAAACGAATATCTCCTCCACCTGAGCGCATACATCAATCTAAATAATAAAGTGCATCAACTTGGAAGCTCGGCTTCCAAGTTGAGCTGGGAAGAATATATCTCCGGAATTGATGGATTTTGCGAAAAAGGGATCATTCTTGATCAATTTAAAAACGCGACAGATTATCGAAAATTCGCCGAAGCGTCGCTTAAAGATATCATCGAGCGAAAAGACATGGAAAAATTACGGTTAGAGTGAACTTGGAAGCCGAGCTTCCAAGTTACAAGCATTCAGGAAATAGCGGATTACTTTGCAAACAACTTGGCGCAATGACCGCTCAAGTCCCCGTTGCCGCCTGATCGAGATTCGACTTCATTAGTAGGAAACAATACACAACAAAACCCCCGAAAGGGGGTTTTGTTGTTATGCCATCGAGAGAGGCAGAGACCATTGCTACAAAAGCGCTGCGGTCGGTGATAATACTTTCAGATTATTCCCCATTTCATATCTATCGTTTGCCGTTGTACCGCTTGGCGTAGTGTTGCTGTTGCCGCCATCAAGCGCGCCCTTATCATCACAGCCGGAGATCGTACATCCCGGCTTATACTTCGCGCTTTCGAGCGCCGCATCGATTTCATACTGATATTTTGACCCGTTATAATTGCACCCCCAGCGGTAATACAACCCTGATGCAAGCGTATTGGTCGGGTCCATCGGCAAACTGGCAAGCGCACTTCCCGAGGAAAGTCCGGTAAAGTTAGCCCGCACCCACCCGGTGCCGTCAGCAAGCTGGCGCGTGGAAGTCGCGGTAACAACATAGGTGGTGGTACGCGACACATCCGGGAAGGACACATACGTGTTCGCGTCAGGATTGGTAGTTGTCTCCGGGGGGTTCGTTGAGTAGCATATGCCTGTTGCGGGAAGCGCATTGCTTAACACAAGCTGTGTCGCGCCTTTGAGCGCGGCGAGGTCGGAGATGCGCTGGGCATCTCGGGACTGCGCGAGGATTTCAGCCGGATCAATAAGCACGACTACCACGACACCGAGAATGACAAGAATCGTGATCACGATGAGGAGCTCGACCAGCGTGAACCCTTTTTGTAGTTTGCGTTTGGTATGATGCATCACAAAATATAATTAATAATTATTCACAATAATAGCATCAGTATAGCAGATTTGCTCTTACAAGCAAATGCAATTGTCCACCAAGCCAACACCGTGTATAATGAAAGAGCTATGATGACCTCAAAGTCGCTTTTTCATGCCAATGTCGCTTTTGTATTTCCCGACAAAGGGTTCACGGCGCCCGAAAACGGCGCGTTCGGCACGATCTATCGCGGCAAGGACGCGGAAGGCGCGCGGTTTTTCGACGACCCGTTCGCGCGCACCAAAATGCTCATACTCCCCGCGCTTGGGTTGAAAGCAGTGCTCGAAGGAAGGCGCCTGCGCGTGGAAGACGAATCGGCGAGCGAGCCGGATAAAAGCAAACTCACCGCGGAAGCATCGCGCATTGTGAGCGCACTTTTCCCCAATACCCCTATTGAGGGATTCGGCATCAACATCGATGCCACCTGCCGCTTCAACAATGTCATCCGCATCCAAAATATGTTCGAGCATTTTTTCGGCGCGGAACCGCTTGCGCGCGCGGACCTGCGCGATTTCGGCTTTCAATTTACCATTGATCGCGGCTCGGGGAATGAAGATATTTATTTTTTGAAGGTCACCGCGCCGCTTGAAATCGCGCTCCATGTGAACCGGCATTTTGCGGAACGCACCATTCCCGCTCCAGACCGTTTGCAGCGCCTTTTTGAAGATTGCTATAATGAAATAGATACTATCATCGCCCGCTTAAAAGCGTAATTTCGCATGTCCTTTTCCTCACACGGCGTAAAATTCAACGTATGGCACAGGAAAAACTGGTTTTTTTCGTTTGTCGTGCGCGCGGCGGAACTTGTTCTTTCGGTGATGTTCATTATCGCGCTGGGCGGCGTTGCGCTTATGCCACAGGGGAGCGAAGCGGCGCTTGGCGTTTCTAATATTCTTTCGTATCAAGGACGGCTCACCGACGCAAGCGGCAACGCGCTCGGCGGTTCGGGCACAAACTACTGCGCCGCCTTTTCCATTTGGGATGCTTCAAGTGGTGGCGCGAAACTGTGGCCAACCGCAACTTCAAGCACCACTATTTTAGTGACCAATGGCGTCTTTAACGCGGGGATCGGTCAAGCTGACGACTTAAGCACATTTAATTTTTATGACAACAATACGACCTATCTGGAGGTTGATGTCGCCTCACAGGTTGGCGGAACATGCACGGGAGTCAGCTGGGAGGCGCTCGCCCCGCGACCCCGCATAGACGCCACCGCGTACGCGCGCGTCACGCGCGATGTCTACGGCGATCTTTTACGCACCGATAACGCGAACAGCAAAGTGCAAATAGGCACCGGCGCAGGCGCGGCAACACCGATCCTTTTTAACCTTGATATAAAAAATGTCGCCAACAGCACGCTTTCGTATGTCGGCCAGACCTGCACGGTGAACGGCACGGTGTGGTACAACTCCGCGACAACCAAAGCACTGTTGTGCGAGAACGGACTCGTGCGCGCGCTTGCAAACGCCACCACCACCATTGACGCGCTTGATATCACCGGCAACACCGCAGGCACGCCCGCAACGATCAGCGCGGGCACCATCGTATTCGCAGGGGGCAACAACATCACGCTGTCGCAAAACGGAAATTCTATTACGATATCAGGCGGGCAGTCCGTCCAGACACAAAAC
>JBBTYM010000013.1:0-1779 GCA_038061765.1 Patescibacteria group bacterium | reverse complement strand
TCCCCGCCTCTATCAGGCGATCGACAAAGCGGTGAAAAATAACGTTATTAAAAAGAATGCCGGCGCGCGCAAGAAATCTCGCATTACCGCGGCGCTTCATAAAGCGCCCGCTCAAAAATAGTTTCGCATAGCTGATTCTCAAAGAAAAGGATGGAACATGTGTTCCATCCTTTTCTTTGTATTCACATTCTTTACTACACTCCCAGAAGCAAGCGCTCAAAAAATTCCTCGGCGGTCATCTTTCCCGTTTTGAGAGCCAGGTCTGCTTTTGCGATCATCCGATATGTTTGAGTGAGCATATCCATGCTCGTACTATGCGCATGCCCGATCGCTTTTTGCAGTGCGAATGGGTGCATGCCGAGTTCTTTTTGCATCTGTTCTTTTCCCCATCCCAGATCAAGCAAACTCCGCACCTGTACCATGCTGCGGAAATGAAACACCACTGCACCGAACATTTTTGCCCAATCCTCTCCTTCTTTTAGTAACGCAAAAAAATGCATTGCCGCTTTTTTTGTATTTCCTTCCGCGAATGCCGCAAGCGCATCAAAGACGCGCCCTTCAGCGGGTAGGGGCACTAAAAGCCGAGCTCGTTCTTTGGTGATCGTTGCGCTATACGAAGCGCATTTTTCTATTTCATGCGAAAGCCGCCAGAGATCATCACCGCACGCATCAATAAGATACGATGCCGCATCGCGCTCGATCGTCGCGTGGTGCCGCGCGGCCTCTTGCTCCATCCAAGCAGGTAAGCGCGCGGCGCTCACGATGTCTGATTTTTGCACCACTGCCGGTTTTTCTACAAGCCACGCGATATTTTTGTTTTTCGCTTCTGCAAGCACGCGATCTTCAGAAAACACCACTACTGTTGAGCTGTCTTCTTTTACGTTCCGCGCTTTCAGCCACGAAAAAAACATTTCATTATCCGCAACCTTCCCGAGTACATTCCTGCATAGCACAAGCTTTTTTTCTTCAAACAGCGAAGAGGTTTCGACTGCTGTTTTTATATCCTGCGCGTCGCTTTCTTCGTCAAACATAAAAAAACTCAACCCGTGGGGGTGCTTTAAGCGATACCTCGCAATGATCTCGTCACGCTTTCGCTTTGTGAGAAACGTATTGATGCCGGAAAGAACGATGATCATGTTTTATTTGAACGTTAGCTCGACTTTCTGGTCCGGCTGTACGACGGATATCCATAACTTCCCTTCAACCAACCCGATCGCCTGTCCGTTGCCGTCAAAAAAAACATATCGCTCGCCCTCTCGTTTCCATTTCCCTTTTTTCATTTCGCCGTTGCGGTATACGATCACATTCCCTTCTCCTTCTACGTCTACATCATTATAGTCGGGACTTATCTGGCGAGATGCCGCCTCCATGATAATAACATTTTTTACTGCTACCTGCGTATTCGTTGCCGCGTCCATTTCTTTTTCTCCCCCACGCGAACGGAAATACGAATTTTTCGCATGATCATAGAAAAAATCAGCATTGTATGGGAGCGGGTATCCGAGTGCGATGTTCTGATCTTTGTTCAGCACCACCTCATCGCGGATGCGCGGATATCCTATGGCCTTTCCCTCCATGCTATAGCCGAGTTTTTGCGCCGCTTCTTTCAGCCGGACAAACGACGTAAACCCGTTATGCGGAGCGAGCTTGTCGTCTCTCCGATAAAATGCGTCGTACGGATTTGGCAGTGCGTCGATATTATCGAGTTATTATGCTTTGAGCGCCTCAAGCGCAAGATACGAACCGCCCCAGTGCGCGTAGATCGCGTCAAAACTTTTT
>JBBTYM010000012.1:0-1862 GCA_038061765.1 Patescibacteria group bacterium | reverse complement strand
CTGGTTTTATTACTACCAAAGACGAGGCTTGGGCGGTTGTTATCGAAAACAAAGACGTCGCCGAGACGATGAAGAATCTTTTTGATTTAGCTTCTTGGTTTCAAACTTTTAACGCAACAAGTTGATTAATCACCTCATCAGGTTTCATATAGTTTAACACAGCGCGCGGTCGATCGTTCAACTGTCGCTGTACACGTTTCAATTCTCGCACAGGTATCTTGTCAAACTCCGTCCCTTTGGGGAAATACTGACGAATGAGTCCGTTGGTATTCTCGTTGGTCCCACGCTCCCACGGAGAGCCCGGATGAGCGAAGTACACCTGTATCCCCGTATCGATGGTGAACTGTTTGTGTTCACTCATCTCTTTGCCCTGATCATAGGTGAGTGTTTTGGTAATTTCCTTGGGAAGCTTCTGAAACTCCCGTGCATATGCTTCACGGACACTGGTCGCATCTTTCGCTTTAAGGGGAACAAGGATGACATAGCGGGTGGTGCGTTCAACCAATGTACCGATGGCACTGCGTTTGTACTTCCCGATAATGAGGTCCCCCTCCCAATGTCCGGGCACGCTCCGATCCTCCACTTCCTTGGGGCGTTCCTCAATTGAGAGCATGTCGGCAATCTTTCCGCGCTGCTCATCATGGACACCCACTTTCTTTTTCCTGCGATACGCATGCTCTTGACGGAGTCCTTTCACGAGCGTTGCCTTCAGACTTCCCCGAGGAAGCACATAGATATAGCGATAGATGGCTTCATGGGAAATACGCATGGTCATATCCAAAGGATACTCCTTTGTCATGCGAATGACGATTTCTCGTGGCGACCAACATTTTCGGAGTCCGGCGATGACCACATTCCGCAATCGAATTTCTTGTGCAAGGCGTGATTTTCCTCTACGTCGCACCGATGACGCATGATACGCACGACGCTTTGCTGAGAATGCACGATATCTACTTTTGCCACTGTTTCGCGCTATTTCACGGGATATAGTACTCGTATGTCTCCCAAGGTCTTTCCCAATAGTGTCGAGCGTGTGCCCCAATACAATACCTCTGCTAATTGCTTCACGTTCGCAGTCTTGAAGCCTCAAATATGTTTTCTGTTGCATACAGATAGTTTATCTGTTGCGTTAGATTGCTGATACCAAGTTAAAGAAGCTAAAAATAGCAAAAACTTGAAGTAACCCACGATTTTCGATTACAATTATCATAAGTTAAATCCGCCACCCCATCGCCCATACCGAAACAAAAAAAATCCCCCCGCCAAACCAAGACAGAATGAGAAGCGATGGGGCTGAAATGCGAATACTTGGAGCATTTCAGGGACGGAGGCTGACGAGCCGAGTCGGGGGTCGCGGAATTTTTCAGCAGAAAAATATCCGTGACAAGGGCGGAACGCCGGAGCGATTAGCGGAGGCGTGGCGGAATTCGAATTAGTCAGCATTTTTTTGAAAATAAGTTCGAGCGAAGGACATTATTTCATCACATACTGAAACTTCCTCGTCGGGAAGCAAAAAATCGGCGCGCGCCGCTGGCGCGGAAAGTGGTGTCAAAGCTAAATTCGTGAGGCGGGTGCGAGTGAAAATGGAGGGCGGGCGGAAGGCAAGAAATGAGATCGAGATAGTTTTGTTTCTTTGAATCCAAAAACAAATATATATGTCCAAACCAAAATTTTTTCTGTATGCTCGCAAATCAACCGAAGACGACGACAAACAAGTGATGTCGATCGAGGCTCAGCTATTTGAATTGCGAGAATTTGCGAGCCGAGAAAATCTTGAAATTATTGAGGAATTTCAAGAGTCGAAAAGCGCAAAGAGTCCAGGTCGAGAAGTGTTCGGCCAAATGATGCTTAAAATTGAGAAA
>JBBTYM010000011.1:0-2617 GCA_038061765.1 Patescibacteria group bacterium | reverse complement strand
TCCCGACATCACTGATGAGGAGGCGCTTACCTATTCCCAGAAGATCAAGGATATGTTCGGGCTTCGCGCCGACGAGATAAGTAAAGAAGAAGCGCCGTTCAAACGAAAGCTCGCCTACCCTATACGCCACAAAAAACAGGGGTATTTCGGCTGGTTTCATTTCCTCGCCATCCCAAGCACCATAAAAGAACTGGGCAAAAAACTCATGTTCGACCCTACGGTGTTGCGGCACCTCATTATCACGGTGGACAAAAAACACCTCGCGCAACTGAAGAAGCCCGCGCAAGCGGCCGCATACGAAAAAGCGCAGAAAGACGTGATGGACAAAGAAGCGGTGGAAAAATCTATCTTTAAAAAAGAAGGCGCAGTTTCAGTGCAGGAAGAAAAGAAAGCGGAGCTTGGAGACCTCGATAAAAAGATCGAAGAAGTATTGAATAAATAACTTCGCGAAGCCCTATGAATCTCAACAAAGCAATGATCTTGGGGAATCTCACCCGGGACCCGGAATCAAAAACAACTCCTTCCGGCCAGACCGTTACTACGTTCGGCATTGCGACCAATCGTTTTTACTTCGACCAGCAGAAACAGCGCCAGCAAAAAGTGGAGTTTCACAATGTTGTCGCATGGGGACGCTTAGGCGAGATCTGCGCGCAATACCTCAAGCGAGGCCAACTTGCGTTCGTTGAAGGAAGGATCGAAACGCGCACATGGGAAGCGCCGGACGGCACCAAGAAATTCCGCACGGAGATCATCGCAGAAAATATGCAAATGGGTCCTAAAACAGGAGGTGGGGGCGCACCGTCATCCGGCGGATATGCACCCTCCCGCTCGCCCGCGGAAGAAGATGTGCCTATCGTTGAAGATGAGATCCAAGTAAAAGACATTCCATTTTAAACACTACCCAACACTACTATGCCTCCAGTAAAAAAACGAAGACCGATACGCAATCTCGCCGAGCAATTCAATAAAGAAAAGAAGCAATGCCGCTTCTGCTCGACCAACACGCAATGGATCGACTACAAAGACACCGCGTTCTTGCGCACGCTCGTTTCCATGCGCGCGAAGGTCTTCCCACGACAGCGAACAGGAACTTGCTCAAAACACCAGCGCATGGTCGCAGAGGCCATCAAGCGAGCACGGTACATGGCCATTATGCCTACCACGATCGACAAGAACTCCCGCTTCCCGCTCTAGCTTTTTTAATTAGATTACACAGCAAAACACCCCTCTCGGGGTGTTTTTTAGCGCTCTATTCATAACCTACTTCCGTTCGCCTTCGTCTGCGAACGCTTTTTGCTCTTGCGCGATCACCACCTTCACTTCTGACGCGATCTTTTCTGCAAGCGACGGATCCGCTTTCAGCAGTTTTCTTCCTGCATCAAGCCCTTGGCCTATCTTTTCGTTGTTATACGAAAGCCATGTGCCGCTCTTTTTGATGATGCCGTGCTTGAATGCAAGCGTGATGAGGTCGCTTTCATACGAAATGCCTTCGTTATACATAATGTCGAACTCCGCTGTTTTAAACGGCGGGGCGACTTTGTTTTTTACCACCTTCGCTTTTACTCTGTTGCCCACGACGTCTTCCCCTTTTTTGATCTGTGCCGCTTTGCGCACCTCAATGCGCACCGACGCGTAAAACTTCAGTGCCTTTCCTCCGGGCGTCACTTCCGGGTTGCCGAAAAAAACCCCGATCTGCATCCTGATCTGATTGATAAAAATGACCGTCGTGTGCGTTTTCGAGACGACGGAGGTAAGCTTGCGCAATGCGTGCGACATCAACCGCGCCTGAAGACCCATATGCTGTTGGCCCATTTCGCCCTCGATCTCCGCCCGAGGCGTGAGCGCGGCGACCGAATCCACCACGATCACGTCTACGCCGCCCGATTTCACGAGCGTTTCCACGATCTCAAGCGCCTGCTCGCCGGTGTCCGGTTGGGAAATAAGAAGCTGGCCGACATTCACGCCGATCTTTTTTGCGTATTCAGGGTCAAGCGCATGCTCGGCATCCACGAACGCCGCGACGCCGCCTTTTTTCTGCGCGTTCGCGACGATATGCAGCGCGAGCGTTGTCTTACCTGACGATTCCGGTCCGTATACTTCGATGATCCTTCCTCGCGGTACGCCACCTACGCCAAGTGCGACGTCGAGTGAAAGCGAGCCGGTCGATATCGCCGGTATGTCCACTTTTTTGGTATCGCCCAGCCGCATAATAGACCCTTCGCCGAACTTTTCTTGTATTTCTTGCACCGCCTGCGCGACGGATTTTTCTTTTTGCGTTTCTCCTTTTTGTTCTTCTTTTGCCATACCTTATTTTTTAATAATTCTGCGAATGATGATAGTTTCCTTCCCGAACCTATTGACCGCCTTCACTTCAAAAATGTTCATCCCCTGTTGAAGCGCGAGACGTTCGTGGAATGTTCCGCCTTGAGCCACCTCCGCCTTGGCACCATTGATCGATACATCGCTTTCTCTCTGCGTACTGCCGGAAAAATCAATGTTTTGTTCTTCTGTTATTATATCACCCGAAGGATTTATTATCACCAACACCGGGGGGCGGAAAAGATTGTACAAATGCCACCCAAAGTAGCCGGCAATACCCACCCACAGCACCGCAAGC
>JBBTYM010000010.1:2303-2564 GCA_038061765.1 Patescibacteria group bacterium | reverse complement strand
TCTTTTGCTCCCGCCTCTTTAATTCCGAGCGTGAACGCCCCTTGTTCTTCTACTGGTGTCATCAGATCTTTCAATTGTTCTTTCACGAGAAAGTATTGTTGGCCGCGCGAGGAAGGGTGTAGGACGCTGTTGTCGGCAGGGTCGGTGTAGGAGAGCGTGATGGGTGCGCGTGCAAGCAGTTGGTTTGCGCGGAGCGCAATGGGCACAAGCATTACTTCGGAAATAAGCGGAGGGTCTTCTTCGCGCTCGAGCGCGATCGTT
>JBBTYM010000010.1:0-2293 GCA_038061765.1 Patescibacteria group bacterium | reverse complement strand
AGCCCCGCGTGCGGCGCTTTGAAACAGCGCGTATTTTAGCATGCTCCTGTTTATTCTGGCACCGTTTTTCGCTTTGGTCACCTCGAACATCCCCGTTTCATCATTAAAAACAAACGAGGCGTCCTTTGTTTTTTGCTCTGCATCGCCGAGATGTTCATCGAGGTAATTTTCAAGTTCGCGGTCTTCGATGGCGACCGCAAACGCGACAGGTGTTCCTAAGATTGCGGTACGCACCTGCGCTATGACATTGCCAAGCATGTTTTTATTTTTTCCTACGCGATATGCTTTTTGGACCGTCGCATCGATGTCAAAAAGCACGCCTAGATCGCGCGGCGTTGCTTTCCATGTTTCATTGCCGAGCGCGAGCGTTGTTTTCATATATTGAAAATACGCTGCGTTTTGCGCGAGTGACTGTTTTGCTTCCGCGATGTTTTTACCGCCGATGCTGTAGCCGTTTACCGTTACGCCATACGCGACGGCATGGTAGTTGTTGATCATCAGTGCAACAAACAAACACAGCGGCGCCAGTGCCGCTGTAAGAGCTGTCAGTTTTACGATGCGGGGTAACATGTTATCAACCTTGCGTTACGAAATGCATTTTGGCTCTTTCTTGGCACTTTTGGCTGCGCCTTTGAGAAAATTTCTCGACGTATACTGTGTATATGCCTCAAAATTTTCTCTTTGTCTCGCTCAAAATTACCTAAGAAACATCTCAAAAGCCACTTCGTAACGCAAGGTTATTCGGTGTTAATGGAGATCTTTTTTGTTTTTACTTTTTCTGATTTCGGCAACCGTATCGTGAGAATGCCGTTTTTAAGCGTTGCTTTAATGAGGTCTGCTTCAACGTCGGCAGGGAGAATGACGGAGCGCGAGAAGGGGCCCCAGTAGCATTCCTGATAGTAATAATCCTCCGGCCTCACTTCTTCATCGCGCGAACGAGCTCCTTTTACCGTGAGCATATCGTTGGTGATAGTGATATCAATATCATCCGAGCTAATGCCCGCAACGGTCGATTTTATCACGACGTCGTTTTCTGTCTGGTACACATCAAGCGAGAGTTGTCCTTCGGTGGCGTCCAGAAGCCACTCTTTCGGTTTGCGCATCTTGAGCGTTGCTTGAGATGCGGCGGGAGCAGTTTTTTCTTTCGCTTCTGACGAGCGCTGGTCTTGGGGCGTTCCGGTGATCCGTTCAAGAAAAGATTCTTTTTCCATAGAGGGGTTTATGAGATATGGGTAAAACTAAGCTTCTTTGCGCGTTCAAAAAGATGGAGAACGAAGAAGTAGGAGGACACCATCAAAAGTATGATCAATATCATCGTATGATCCCGCTGTTCTGATGTAATTATAAGGAAATTAAAGAGAGTGTGCAACACGGTAGCTATCACAAGGCCGCTGGCGGCAAGCACCATGCGGTTCTTGCGATGAATAAGCGACAGTGCGAAGAAATACCCCAAGATCGCAGACGCGAGCGTATGGAGAAAGGTGGCGCTTAAAAAACGGAAATACGCGATGCCGATGGCCTGATCGGCGTTTTGCAGGATGTAGCCGATGTTTTCCGCCGCCGCAAACCCGAGCGCGGCGATGACGCAATAGATCATCGCGTCCACCGGCTCGTCAAAGTAGCGCGAGCGGATGATCTCTAGGCGTGCGGCGGCGAATTTTACCCATTCTTCTACGAGCGCAAGCGCGGCAAGCACGACGAAGGAAAGCGCAACAAGCGCGTGCCCCGCGCCCGCGGCACCCAGCAATTGAGGAACGACTGATTCACATCGCGGGCAGGCGGTCTTCAGATCAAGCATTGCTTTGATAAGCACCCATTCAATGCCAAAGGCGACAAAGGTAGAGAAAAAACCAAACACAAAAACGGTAAGGACCATTCGTTTCGGCTCCGGGTTAATATCTTTTTTGAGATAGTACCACAACCACAGCATGCTTGGCGCGATGCCAAGCGCGATGAGGAATATAAGCTCTCCGAGCGTGTGATTCGCAATGGTCATGGTTGTGAGACGGGCCACGCTTCGATCATAAGAAGTTTTTTATCGGGCAAAGGAAGATCAGCATATATTTCTTCCGTGATAAACGGCATAAAAGGGTGCACGAGCTTAAGGATCTGTATAAGCGTATACGATAAGACCTGTTTCGTTTCTTCTGTTTCTATTGTCTTTGCGTGCTCGATGTAAACATCGGCAAAGTCGTGCCAGACGAAATCGTAGAGCGTGTGAATCGCCTGGCCGAACTTGTAAGCATCAATGTCCGCACTGAGTGATATGATGGCGGTGTTCAGCTTTATAAGT
>JBBTYM010000009.1:0-5011 GCA_038061765.1 Patescibacteria group bacterium | reverse complement strand
ATATGGAAAATCTTTTTATACAATTATTGATAGTTATCATGTTTCTTGCCGCGGTGTTCTTACACGTGGTGAAAAAGAACAGCACGGCGGCGTTTTTGTATTGCGTGCAATCTGCCGCAATGGCGGTGATATTGCTTGTCGCATCGATCGAGGCGGGTTCGCGGCCGCTGTTATTTGTCGCGCTCGCGACATTTGCCGTAAAGACCTTGATCGCACCGTTGTTTTTCGCGCATTTGATCAAGCGGCATCAGCTGAAGTTTTCCGCAAGCACATATTTGAACGTTCCGCTGACGTTGATCGTAGTCGCCGCGCTCACCGCGCTCACGCGTTCGCATATTTTCGCTCCGCTGACCGCGCTTGGCGCAGGGCGCGAAGGGATGCTATCGATCGCTATCGCGATGATGTTTATCTCCCTCTTCCTTATCGTTAATCGCAAAGGGGCAATTTCCCAGATGATCGGCATCCTGTCGCTTGAAAACAGCATCGTTGCGTTTGCTGTGTTTGCCGGACTTGAACAGGCGCCGGGACTGCAAATGGGGATTATGTTCGATATTTTGGTGTGGGTGGTCGTGGCAACCGTGTTTACGTCGATGATGTATAAACAATTCGGGTCGCTTGATGTAACCGCTATGCAGCGCCTCAAAGAATAATATGAGTCTGATATTTTTTGCCATCGCATCGCCATGTATCGCCGCATGTGTCGCGCTTGTCACCAAGCGGAGAGTTGTCATGGAAGCGGCAACCATCATTGCCTCTGTCGTGGTGCTGGTGTCCGCCGCACTGCTTGCGCTTATCGTCGCAGAAGACGGCACGTATTCCCGCTCGGCGTATTTTTCCGTTGATGCGCTCGGCGCACTGGTGATCGCCACGATCGCGGTCGTGGGGTGTGCCGCGGCGTTTTATTCGGTCGCATACATCCGGGAAGAAGCGGAGAAAAAAGTGATCGGCAACAGGAGGACGCGGCAGTATTTCCTTTTCTTTAACATATTTGTCGGCGCGATGCTTTTTGCTTCCGCCACCGCAAACCCGATTTTAATGTGGATCGCCATCGAGGCCACCACGCTTTCGACGGCATTCCTGATCAGTTTTTATAATAAACCCTCGGCGATGGAAGCGGCGTGGAAATATCTGATCATTAATTCGGTCGGCCTCCTGCTCGGGTTTTTTGGAACGCTGCTGTATTTCACGTCGGTCGAAATAGGCGGAAGCATGCCGCTTGTGGATTGGAATTTGCTTTCCGCGCACGCGGGAGCACTTGATCCGGCGATAGCGAAGATCGCGTTCATATTTGTTCTGATCGGCTATGGCACGAAAGTGGGATTTGCCCCGATGCACACATGGAAACCCGATGCGTACGGCAAAGCGCCGACGCCGATCGCGGCGCTGTTTTCGGGCGCGCTGCTGAACGTCGCGCTCGCGGCGGTCTTGCGTTTCAAAGCGATCACCGACAGCGCGGTAGGTCCGGAATTCACCGGCCAGATGCTCATCATACTCGGACTGTTGTCGGTCGGCGTCGCCGCGTTCATTATGTTCGCCCAGAGAAATTACAAGCGGCTTCTCGCGTATTCAAGCATCGAGCACGCCGGTATTATGGCGCTTGGGTTCGGGTTTGGCGGTATCGGCGCGCTGGCGGCGTCGCTCCATATGGTATATCACTCGCTCGCTAAAGCGATCCTCTTTTTTGCCGCCGGCAATATCTTTTTAAAATACAGCTCAACGAAAATTCTTAACGTGAAAGGCGCCCTCCGGGCGATCCCCGTCACGAGCGTGCTGTTCATTTTTGGGTTTCTCGCGGCAAGCGGCATTCCGCCACTGGGGCTCTTCTTAACCAAAGCGCACATTGCCGCCGCCGGGATGGCATTACACCCGGTTGCCGTGATCGTTGCCGTGCTTGCGCTCATCGTTGCGTTTGTCGCATTCTTAAAGCACACGCACAGCATGATGTTCGGGGAAAAGCCCGAGGAGATCGATGCGGGAGAATTAAGCGCGTGGCTTCTTATCCCTTCCTTTGTGCTTGCCGCTGTATTTATATATGTGAGCGTGTACCCGCCCGCGCAGTTGTATGCGCTGGTAAATGCAATCGCTGCAGGATATTAACTACTTTGAATTATATGATAGAACACATTCGCCATTATATCCCGGAGAAATTCACCGCTCGCATGAGCGGGAATACGGCGCTGTTTGAGGTGCCCGCGGAAGAGATCATCGACGTCATTACGGAATTGTACGCCGAGCGCTCGTTGACGCTCAAAACAATCACCGCGGCAGATGAACGAAGCGAGCACGGGGCCTTTAAGATATTCTATGTATTTTCTGCGCCGCAGGAGAATGTGTTCATCGTTCCTTTTATTTCACTGCGCAATGCAGAAGAATTCCCTTCGTGTGCGGAGGTTATCCACGAGGCGTGGAATTATGAAAAGAAAATACACACGTTCTTTGGCCTTACGCCCGTCGGGCATCCCGACCCGCGGCCGCTTATTTTGCATGAAAATTGGCCTGCAGATGTGTTTCCGTTGAGAAAGGATTTCACATGGAATGAACGGCCCGTGGAAGCGCACGGGCGCTATGAGTTTCAGCGCGTAGAGGGCGAAGGGGTGTACGAGATACCGGTAGGCCCCATTCACGCGGGCATCATCGAGCCGGGACATTTTCGTTTTAACGTAGCGGGAGAAGAGATCCTTTCGCTTGAGCCGCGGCTTGGGTTTGTGCACAAAGGAACCGAGAAGTTATTTGAAACATTACCGCTGGAAAAAAAGATCCGCTTATCCGAAAAAATATCGGGAGACAGTTCATTCTCCCACTCGCTTGCGTTTTGCCAAGCGCTCGAGCGGCTGGCCGGCGTGAAGGTTGCGGAGCGCGCGAAATATCTTCGCGTCGTGTACGCGGAGCTTGAACGGCTTGCCAATCACTTTGGCGATATCGGAGCGATCATGCTTGATACCGGATTTAATTTCGGCGGCGCGAATGGCGGCAGGTTGCGCGAGATGATCATGCAGATCAATGAACGCCTTACGGCAAGCAGATTTTTGAAGCGCGTGAACGTAGTTGGCGGCGTGGCGACCGATATTGCAAAAGAAGACAAAGGAAAGCTCATTGAAGAATTGCGGCGTATTATCAATGATTTCTCGCAGGTTATCGATGTCGCGGAAAACAGCGCGTCATTGCTGAACCGGCTGAAAGACACCGGCATCGTGTCAAAGGAAATAGCGCAGGATCATGGCGCGGTGGGCGTTGCGGCGCGGGCGGCGGGTATCGCATGCGATGCGCGCAAAGATAATCCGTATGCCGCATATCCGCATCTTGACCTCGAAGTTGCCATGGGGAAAACGGGCGATGTGTACGCGCGGTTCTATGTGCGCATCAAAGAAGTATACTCTTCGTATAAACTTATCAAAGAAGCGCTTGAAAAACTGCCGGGCGGCAGTGATACCGCGCCAACGGCCATGGACCTCTCTTTAGAGAAGAACGCGGTCGTGGTAAGCATCGTGGAGGGGTGGCGGGGAGATATCGTGTATGTCGTGATGACCGACGGGCACGGCGAGATCAGCAGAGTAGACGTGCGCGACCCGTCGTTTCTGAACTGGAACCTTATCCCGCATGCCGGTCCGGGGAACATCGTGCCCGATTTCCCGTTAATAAATAAAAGCTTTAACCTGTCGTATTCGGGGCATGACTTATAAGCGAAGATAATTACCAAAAACCATATGGAAAAAGGAAAAATCATTTCGATCAACGGGCCGGCGGTGGATGTGGAATTTGCAGGAGAACTCCCGGCAATTTATCACGCGCTTGAGGTATACAAAGGAAGCGAACGACTGGTACTCGAAACCGCACAGCACATCGGCGAGAAGCGGGTGCGGGCGCTCGCCATGGGGCCAACCGACGGGCTCGCGCGCGGCGCGGAAGTTACGTCGCTCGGCCGCCCCATTCATATTCCCGTGGGCGAAGAGGTGCTCGGACGGATGATGAATTGCCTTGGCGAGGCGATCGACGGCAAAGAGACAATTCAAACCAAAAAAACATATCCGATCCATCGTGCCGCGCCATCGTTTGACGAGCAATCGACCGAAACGAAGATATTTGAAACTGGCATTAAGGTTATCGACCTTATCGCGCCGTTCTCCAAGGGCGGCAAGATCGGGTTGTTTGGCGGCGCGGGCGTGGGCAAGACCGTACTCATCACCGAGCTTATCCGCAACATCGCGACCGAGCACAAAGGATATTCGGTGTTTGCCGGCGTCGGCGAGCGCACGCGAGAAGGAAACGATTTATATCATGAAATGAAAGAGTCAAAGGTGCTTGATAAAACGGTGCTCGTGTTCGGGCAGATGAATGAAACGCCTGGTGTGCGCGCGCGTGTCGCTCTGTCGGGCCTCTCTGTCGCAGAATATTTCCGCGATGAAATGAACCAAGACGTGCTGTTGTTTATCGATAACATTTTCCGCTTTACGCAGGCGGGGTCTGAAGTGTCGACGCTGTTGGGCCGCGTGCCATCGGCGGTGGGATATCAGCCGACGCTCGCCAACGAAATGGGTATGTTGCAGGAGCGCATCACCTCCACCAAAAAAGGATCCATCACGTCCGTGCAGGCGGTGTATGTGCCTGCTGACGATCTGACCGACCCCGCGCCTGCCACGACATTCGCGCATCTTGATTCGACAATCGTGTTATCGCGGCCGCTTGCCGAGCTCGGCATTTATCCTGCGGTGGACCCGCTTGATTCCACGTCGTCGCTCCTTGACCGAAAGATCGTGGGCGATGAGCACTATGACGTCGCGCGCAGTGTTCAGCGCATTTTACAGAGGTACAAAGAATTGCAGGACATTATCGCGATCCTCGGTATCGACGAACTCTCGGAAGAGGATAAGCGCGTCGTAGCCCGCGCCCGCAAGATCCAACGTTTCCTTTCCCAGCCGTTTTTCGTGGCGGAAGTGTTCACTGGTACGCCCGGCAAATATGTGTCGCTCAAAGAAACGATCCGGGGCTTTCAAGAGATTATCGAAGGCAAACA
>JBBTYM010000008.1:0-2839 GCA_038061765.1 Patescibacteria group bacterium | reverse complement strand
GACCATTCTCGGCATCGGCATCGGCATCGGGGCTATTATGTTTTTAGTGTCGCTTGGCTACGGCCTTCAGCGCGCGCTTATTTCGCAGATCACCAGCTCTGATTCTCTCTTGTCGCTTGATGTGGTGCAAGGTGAAAGGGCGGCGTTGGTGCTTGATAACGCCGTGATCGAAGCGATACGACAATTTCCCGAAGTGAAAGACATCGCGCCGCTGGTAAGTTTAAAAGGGCAAGTAGTGTATGAAAGCACCACGGCAGATATCATCGCAAACATTACAACCGTCAATTTTCTCAAGTTTTCAAATCTGAAGCTGGTAGATGGGGTTATGCTCGACCAGGAGAAGAACGAGATACTTATTTCAAAAGCGGTCGCGCGCGTATTTAATATAGAAGATACCAAGGCGATCATCGGCAAAGAAGTGGAGATCGCGTTCCTCGCCACCACACTCACGGAAGGAACGTACGAGCAGCTTGACCTCGTATCACAATCGGAGAAATTCACCATTGCCGGCGTCGTGGGCGATGAGTCGTCCTCGTTCATTTATTTCCCATTGGGCAAGGTGAGCGGCATCACGCTTGATGCGTATTCGCAGGCAAAGGTACGGGTCACGGGTACCGAGACGCTCGACATCGTACGCAATAAAATACTCGATATGGGATTTTCGGTCGCGGCGCTTTCGGACGTGATCGACCAGGCAAATAAAATTTTCAATGTGCTTCAGATAATTCTTGCGGTCTTCGGCGTTGTAGCGCTTGCCGTGTCGGCGATCGGGATGTTCAACACGATGACCATCGCGCTGATGGAGCGCACGCAGGAAGTCGGTATTATGAAAGCGCTCGGTGCGTCGAAAATGGATATTATGTATATGTTCGTTACCGAAGCCATCATTATGGGTTTTCTTGGGGGCGTCGTAGGACTCACCCTCGGCTTTTTGGGCGGCGAGACATTCAACTTCTTTCTTAATATTCTCGCAAAGAGAGTCGGCGGCAGTACCATCGATATTTTCTATACGCCGCTGTGGTTTGCGCTCACGATCGCCGGATTTTCGACGTTCGTCGGCTTTATCACCGGCCTCTGGCCTGCGCGCCGCGCCGCACGCCTCAACCCGCTTGAAGCAGTGAAGTATAAATAAGAGAGCGTTGTTTTTAATAAAAACGTGCTACAATAGCAAAAAAACAAAAGGAGGGGGAGTATGCCGAAAATATCGCTCATTAAAAAAACCAGCGGAATAAGCCAGATATTTCTTGGAGCACAAAAGGTGTGCCTAGTCAATGATTGCGGGTACGAACAAGGCTGCGCGGGCAAAAACAGCCGTCGCGACAATGATTTTACATGCGACTTAAGCGAGCTTATTGTGCTTTACAGGACAGCAGCAAAAAAAGAAAAACAGAGAAAAAAGACCCGATGAAATCTCGGGCCTTTGTTTTTTCAAATTGACATTTTGTGCTGGTTTTTGTACACTTTCCCTCATGCGATTTCTCACGAAATTATTTCGATTTATCTTTGTTCCGGAAGGGGAGCGGGCAAAAGCGGCGTATGTACTGCTTGTGATCCTCATCGCGGCATTTTTTGCGTTCGCACTCGATTTTCCCAACTACGTACCGCGATTTTGGAAAATTGATTTTAAACTCGGGCTCGACCTGAAAGGCGGCGCGCATCTTGTATACGTCGCCGACCTTTCATCAATGGAAAAGAAGGACTACGCGCAGGCGATGTCCGGCCTCCGCGACACGATTGAGCGGCGGGTGAATTCGTTTGGCATTGCAGAGCCGAACGTGCAAACCGCGCAGGTAGGCGACGAACAGCGGCTTATTGTGGAGCTTGCAGGCGTGACCGATGTGAATCGCGCAATCGCGATGATCGGTGAAACACCGTTTCTTGAATTCAAAGAAGAGCGCGCTTCCGAAGAAACACAGGCGATCCTTGAAGCGCAAAAAACCGGCGAGCGAACGATGGAGGATCCCTATTTTATATCGACAGGCCTCACCGGAAAATATCTCGAACGCTCCGAGCTTACCTTCGACCAGACCTCATACAAGCCGGTGGTGAATTTGAATTTTGATGCGGACGGCACGAAGCTCTTTGAGGAGATCACTACGCGTAATGTGGGCAAGCGCGTTGCTATTTATCTCGATGGAGTTCCTGTTACGGTACCGGTGGTGAACGAACCGATCTCGGCGGGGCAAGCGGTTATTTCCGGCGATTTCTCCGTTGAAGAAGCGCGGACCACGGTACAGCGGTTGAATTCAGGCGCATTGCCGGTGCCGATACAGCTTATTTCCCAGCAGAGCATGGAAGCATCGCTTGGCCAGATCGCGCTTGAGAAAAGTTTGAAGGCGGGCATTTACGCGATCATCGCGGTCGGCATTTTTATGATCGTGTGGTACCGGATCCCCGGCGTTCTTGCGGTGATCGCATTGCTTATCTATACGATCTTTGCGCTCGCAATATTCAAGCTGCTGTCCGTAACGCTGACGCTCGCGGGCATTGTCGGGTTTATTTTATCAATCGGCATGGCGGTGGACGCAAATATCCTTATTTTTGCGCGTATGCGCGAGGAAGTGCGGTCGGGCAAACGATTCGCGCTCGCGGTGCATGACGGGTTTGCGCGCGCGTGGCCTTCTATCCGTGATTCGAATATATCTACGCTCATCACCTGTTTCGTGTTGTATTTCTTCACCGCGAGTTTGGTGAAGGGGTTTGCATTGACGCTTGCAATTGGTGTGTTGGTATCAATGTTTTCGGCGATCTCCGTCACGCGGCTTTTATTGAAGGTCTCTATCAGTGAAAAATTCGGTAAATTCAAATTCCTATGGTACCACTAGTCCATTACAGAAAA
>JBBTYM010000007.1:0-1405 GCA_038061765.1 Patescibacteria group bacterium | reverse complement strand
CCACCTCGTTAAATTGAACTGCCCTCTTCTTGCAATCTTGGCAAAAAACAAGCGGGATCGGCTCTCCCCAATATCGCTGGCGCGAAAATATCCAATCATGCAATTTATATTTCACCGCGATGCGCCCGCCTGCGGCTTCAGTGATCGCAGTGCGCGCTTTCGCCGATGCCATTCCATTAAACTTCCCGGAATTGACCAATACGCCGTCGTCGGTAAATGCCTGCGACAAATACGCGGATGGCGTTGACGAAAAGCCTTGAGCGACCACTTCTTCGATCGGCAACTCGTGCGCCTGTGCGAACGCAAAATCGCGCTCATCATGCGCGGGCACTGCCATCACCGCGCCGGTACCATATCCTCCGAGCACATAGTCGGCGACATACACGGGAATTGCTCGCCCATTGGCAGGGTTTACCGCTTTCACGCCTTCAAGTCGCACGCCTGTTTTTCCTTTTGCTTCCGCGGTGCGCTCAAGATCGCTTTTATTCTTTGCGGCAGTGATATATGCGCTCACCTCGCTATAATTTTCAATACCTAAAATATTTTTTTGCACCAATGGATGCTCGGGCGCGAGCACCACATACGTCGCGCCGCACAAGGTATCTGCGCGCGTCGTAAAAACCGATATCGCGCTTGGGAAGACCTCTCCCGTCTTCACCGCATCTTTCACTCCTTGAAACATCTCTACGAACACATCATGCCCGTATTCTTTCGGCATCTCGTCCACGCTTTGCCATTTCAATTCATGCCCGGTATTATTCGCGGGCGTCGCATTTTTCTTTTTCACACGAAATACCAACAACGGAATATTTCCTTTGCCCCCTGATGGGTGAAAATATCCTAAAAAACCAAGATATTCTATATCTCGCGCCTCAAACCCCGCTTCTTCCCGTATTTCTCGCATCGGCGCCTGCACCATATCTCCATCACCGCCTTCTATCTTTCCTCCCGGGAAAAGCCACTTTCCCGCGAACGCACCGCCTTTTCTCCGCTCGAGCAATGTCTCCCCTTTTTCGTTGATAAGGGCAAAAAGCACCGTGTTTTTCTTTTCATTGTACACGCGAAAATCGAGTTCCGATCCTTCCGATCTGCCGATCCAATTGCGCTGCATCGCCTTTAATTGCTCGGGCCAATCAAGCGCATCGAGATCTTTAAGTAATCGGTCTGCATATGCGGTGATCTTGAGCATCCACTGGCGCATATTGCGCCGCTCTACTTTCGTGCCACATCGCTCGCACACGCCGTCGCCCACCACTTCTTCGTTTGCAAGGCCGGTCTTGCATGACGGGCAAAAATTGATAGGGACTTCTTCTTCATACGCGAGCCCGTGCTCAAACAGTTTTAAAAAGATCCATTGCGTCCATCGGTAATATGCCGGGTCGGTGGTGTTGATCTCGCTCGCCCA
>JBBTYM010000006.1:0-3206 GCA_038061765.1 Patescibacteria group bacterium | reverse complement strand
TACGCTATCATCGGAGCGGTTATCCTTATTATGGCAGTGCCGTTGGTCTCGCTTGTGGGAAGCGCGACGGGGAGCGGAATTAGCCCCGAGTCATGTAACCCCGCGAATGCGACGACAAACGCATTGACCGTGCTGGCAAATATCATCAATTGGTTCTCCTGGCTCCTTGCTATTCTTTCAGTGGCGATGGGGCTGTATGCGGGATTTTTGTATATGACCGCGCGCGGCGAGCCGCAAAAAGTTGCTACGGCAAACAATGTGCTGGTATACACCGTGATCGGCGTGGTGGTGGCGATACTCGCCTTCAGCATCAAGACAATTATCAAGGCCTTTATTATCCCGTAGCGGGGTTGATGGGCTTATCCTGAGCTTGTCGAAGAGTTGACTTTTACACTGCTTTGGGGGTATGATGCATTTGTGCCCTTCGGGGCTTTTTTGATATGGCAACCACTATGAAAAACACAATAGTAAACACGGTAGGGGGTACAATGGCTTTTTTTAGGGACGTGCGGTCAGAGCTTAAAAAAACCAGCTTCCCTTCGAGACGGCTTACGACGCAAAACACCATCATTGTGATCGCGTTTTCTTTGGCGGTAGGCGCTTTTTTAGGAGGTCTTGATATTTTGTTTTCGTATCTTTTAGCGCAGTACGTTTTCTAAGCTATGAGCAAGCAAGCAATGCAACAAGGAAAGAGCTGGTACGCGATTCATACCTACGCGGGATATGAAGACGCGGTCGCGCGCAATTTGAAACAGCGTATTGAATCGATGAGCATGGAAGAAAAGATCTTTTCAGTGATCGTGCCGAAGGAAAAGAAGATCAAGATCAAAAACGGCAGACGGCAGGTGATCGAAGAAAAGATCTACCCAGGCTACGTGCTCGTGGAAATGGTGGTCACCGATGATTCGTGGTACGTAGTGCGCAACACTCCGCGAGTAACGGGGTTTGTGGGTTCGGGTACGACGCCCACACCGCTTGCGCAGGCAGAGATCAAATCATTGCAAAAGCGCATGGGCGTTGAAGAGCCGAAATACAAAATGGATGTTGATGAGGGCGACGCGGTGCGTATCACCGACGGTCCGTTCAAAGAGTACGACGGAAAGGTTTCCGACGTCGATGAAGAGCGGGGGAAAGTGAAGGTGCTGGTGTCGCTGTTCGGGCGCGAGACGCCGGTTGAATTGGATTTCTTACAGGTCAAGAAAATATAATAAATCAGCTCATAGTTTTTAGGCGTTAGCTTTTAGAAGAGAAAAATATCAGATGTTTTTCTCTAAAAGCTAAAAGCTAAAAGCTAAAAGCTAAAACTAATGGCAAAACCGATCAAAACAGTTATCAAGCTCAATCTTAAAGCAGGCGAAGCGAATCCGGCACCGCCGGTGGGTACTGCGCTTGGTCCGCACGGGGTGAACATTCAGCAGTTTTGTCTGCAATATAATGAAAAGACAAAAGATCGCAAAGGCGACGTCATTCCTGCCGAGATTACGATCTACGAAGACCGTACGTTCGAATTTAAATTAAAGACGCCTCCTGCGTCAGAACTCATCAAAAAAGCGGCGGGCATTGAAAAGGGGTCCGGTGTGCCGCACAAACAAAAAGTAGGAACGATCACAAAAACACAGGCGCGGGAAATCGCAGAGAAAAAAATGGTGGATCTCAATGCGTACGACGCCGACCAAGGAGCAAAGATCATCGCGGGTACTGCCCGTTCAATGGGAGTAACGGTACAGGAGGATAAATAATCTCATGTTCATCGTACTCGAAGGTATCGATGGCAGCGGCAAATCAACACAAATAGATTTTATCGTGCAGTGGCTCGAAACGCACGGCGTGGAGAGTAACAATATACTGGTAACGCGCGAGCCGACCCGTGATGGCGAATTCGGGATACGGATAATGAAACTCCTTTCGGGTGAAGAAGCGATGTTCGTTTCCCCGTTAGAGTTTCAAAAATTATACGTTCAAGACAGGAAAGACCATCTTGAACGAGTCATCCTTCCTCATGTACGCGGCGAGGATAATGTCGTGCTCTGTGACCGGTATTTTCTTTCAACATTTGCCTACGGGCGCGCGGGAGGAGTGGCGCACGAAGATCTGATGACGCTCCATGAAAAAATGCTCGGCACAGCATGGGTGATGCCCGACATTACGCTGCTTATCGATGTGAGTGCAAAAACCGCGATGCAGCGGCTCAAGCAAAGGAACAGAGGGAAGAGTCCGGAGTATTTTGAAACGAAAAAGGAATTTTTACAAAAGATCGCGGATGAATACCGGAAGCTCGCAGTGCTTTTTCCCAATGTAGTGGTTATAGACGGCGAAAAACCAGCCGAAGAAGTGTCGCAAGAAATTAAAAAAGTTCTTTTTTCACAAACTTCTTTATGTACGAAGCAGTCATAGGGCTTGAGATACACGCCCAACTCAAAACCGATACGAAGCTTTTTTGCGACAGCCGCAACGACCCGGATGAACGGCATCCGAATATCAACGTGTGTCCGGTGTGTATGGGGCACCCCGGCACCTTGCCGGTGGCAAATAAAAAAGCAGTGGAGGCGGTAGTAAAAGTAGGGCTCGCGCTCGGCAGTACCATCGCGCGCTTCTCAAAGTTCGATCGCAAGAATTATTTCTATCCCGATCTTCCCAAAGGATATCAGATATCGCAATACGATATGCCGCTGTGCGAAAAGGGCGTGATGCGCGTGGGCGCCAAAGATATCGGCATTACCCGGGTGCATCTTGAAGAAGATACCGGCCGGCTGGTCCATGGCGAAGGCGGCGCAAGCTTGGTTGACTTTAATCGTGCGGGCGTGCCGCTTATGGAGTTGGTCACGGAGCCCGATATCCGCACGGCGGAGGAAGCGGCTGAATTCGCCAAGAAATTGCAGATGCTTTTTCAGTACCTGGGCGTGTCTGGCGCGAATATGGAAAAGGGGCAGATGCGCTGCGAGGTGAACATCAGCATGCGCAAAGCAGGCGAGCAGTTCGGTACGAAAGTGGAAATAAAAAACCTCAATTCATTTGGGGTGGTGAAAGACGCGATTGCCTATGAAATAAAGCGCCAAACCGCGCTTCTCGAGCACGGCGAAAAGGTGGCGCAAGAAACAAGGGGGTGGGATGAGCATAAAAAAGCGACGGTCTCCCAGCGCATGAAAGAATCGGCGCATGATTATCGGTATTTCCCCGAGCCGGATTTGCCTCCGCTGAATTTTACC
>JBBTYM010000005.1:0-7532 GCA_038061765.1 Patescibacteria group bacterium | reverse complement strand
CTTCGTCGCGGAGCGTCATAAAGACGCCCGGCCATGGCGTGAATGCACGAAGCATACGCTCGATCTGCTCTGCGGTATGTTCTGCTGTTATTGCTCCATCCTCTTTTTTAAATATCTTTGTCAGTGTCGCGTGTGCATTATCTTGCGGGTGCGGCGTGATTGTTCCCTCAAACCATTGTGGAAGTGTTTCTACAAGCAGGTCGGCGCCTAGAACGGCGAGCTTACCCATAAGCGTTTCCGTGGTTTCACTCGACACGACGGCGATTGATTGCTGTGAAATGATATCTCCGGTATCAAGTCCCGCATCAATGCGCATAATGGTCGCGCCGGTCTCCTGATCGCCTGAAAGGATGGAATATTGCACGGGAGATGCGCCCCGGTGGCGGGGGAGAAGCGAGGTGTGCACGTTGAGGATACCGTAGGGAGGGATATCAATGATTTCTTGCGGGATGATCTTTCCGTAGGCGGCAACAATGATAATATCGGGAGCCCATGTTCGTATCCGCCCGATTGTTTCTGGGTCGCGCAGTTTTTGCGGCTGCCACACGTCGATGGTATGTCCTTCAGCGAATATTTTCACCGGCGGGGGAGTGAGAAGATGCTCTCTGCCGACCGGCTTGTCTTGTTGAGTGATAACGAGTCCGGGCGCGTATGTTTTTGACGCAACAAGTTTTTCAAGGATGGTTTTCCCGAGTTCGGGAGTTCCCATAAAAATGATCCGGTACGTTCGCATGCTATTTCTTTTTTACTGCCGTGATATGCTCCGCAATGTCTTTAAATAGCGCGCCGTCGAGATGCCCGATCTCATGCTGGATAAGCTGCGCGATAAGCCCATCCGCCTTCATTTTGAATTTTCTTCCGCGCTCGTTGTATGCCTCGAGTTTCAGTGCATTCGCCCGCGGGGCGTTGCCGTAGAGCCCAGGCAAGGAAAGACATCCTTCTTCCATTAATTCATTTTCACCCGACACTTTGATAATAACGGGGTTGATGAATACGGTTTGGGTGAGTCCAAGCTCGGGAGCGGCGACAAATATGCGGAGGTTTTTCCCCACCTGGGGTGCGGCAAGTCCGATACCGGTCTCGGTGTGCGCGAGCGTATCGTGCATATCGCGGACGAATTGCTGGATATCCGGCGCGAGGATGTCGCTCACCTCCTCCGAGCGTGCGCGGAGGATCTTATTTGTTCCTTCAAGTTCTGTTTCAATGGGAAGTATTGCCATAGGTTATATAAGACCTTCAGGGTCAACGTCGATCATCGCTTTCTCTACGATAGGTTGTACTATAGCATTTCGCGTTTTAAGGTCAATGCGTTCCATTTTCACGACAATATCATAATAATAATGATCGCGGATCTTAGGAATATATGCCGGCGCGGGGCCCAATATGTCCGTTTCGCCCTCTATTTTTTCAAATGCCTCACGAAGCTTTTGCGCGATCATATCCGCCCGGTTGCGCGCTTGCGTTTGCGGCATATCTTTCACGGTGATTTTTATAATATGAGAAAACGGCGGGTAGCGGAGATCTTTTCGTGCCTGTATCTCGTATGCATACAGCGCAGAATAGTCCTGCCGAGCCGCAAGACGGACGATCTCGTGTTCGGGCGTATGTGTCTGAATGATGAACGATGCGTCGTCACGGCAATAGCGCACGAGCCCGTGGACGACTTGATAGATGCGCTCGCCAATCGTGTAATCGGGGAGATAGAGGAGATTATCAAACGACACCACGCATACGAAATCGACCGGGAGAATTTCGGGTTTATGAAGTACGGTTTGCGTCGCGATAAGTATTTGCGCGGGTCCCGTGTTGAACGATTCTATGATCCGTCGTTGTTCTTTCACCGTTTTTGCGGTGTCTGAATCAAGGACAAGCGCGGAGATACCCGGGAAAAGCTTTTTAAATTCCTGTGCGATCTTTTGCGTGCCTGCCCCGAATGTTTTTATATGGATACTTCCGCACTTACTGCAGGTGAGCTGGGGTTCTTTGACGAATCCGCAATGATGGCAAATAAGCACGTCCTTGGGAAGCGTATGCCGCGTGAGATACGCATCGCACAGAGAGCATCGTTCGATATGAGAGCAATCTTGGCAGAACGAAAACGATTCGCTCCCTCGCCGTGAAACAAAAAGGATCGCCTTTTTATCTTTTTCATCCGCAAGCGTTTCAAGTATCTGCTTTGTCTGATAGGAGAAAGGAGTAAAATTTTTATCAACCAATTCGTTGCGCATATCGACGATCGCGATATGGTGTGCATGTGGTGCCGGGTGCGCGTCTTCGATAAGGTCGTACGCGCCCTCCTGCGCCAAGTAATACGATGTAATAGACGGCGCATCACTGCCCAGGATAAGTCGGGCGCCCGAAAGTTCAGCGAGTTTCTGCGCAACGGCGACCGTGTGATAATACGGCGCCATATCCCATGATTTATAATGGGGGTTTTGCTCTTCATCCACGATGATACACCCGAGGTTTTTAAAATTTGAAAATACCGCGGCGCGCGTGCCGATCACGCATTGTGCGGTTCCGTTTCGCAGTGCGCGCCATGCGTCAAAAAACTTTTTTGCCGTCAGATCGCTCGTGAGTGTGAGTAGCTGATAGCGTTGGAGTTTTTGCTCCCACGCGCGAACAAGCGCGGCTTCGGGAACCACCAGGAGTATTTGTCTTCCCTGTGCAATGCACGCATCTATTTCACGCGCATACAGCTCTTCTCTGGCTTGCGAGCGTACAAGGAGCGGCTTTGGGGCGTGCTGTTTTGATCTGTCGGGCATTGCTACCGCATCAAGTGCAAGCGTTTTTTCTTTTTTCACCAGATACGCGGGGACGAATGTATTTGCAAAAAAAGAAAAAGGAGCAAGATAGTATTGCGCGGAGTAGTTGAGGAGCGCGATCTGGTCGCGGTTGAGCGCCGGCTCCGCCGTGATAACGCTCGTGATGCCCTTTATTTGGAACGAGGACTTCTTGATAGCGATCTTTTGCTCACCCATGGTGGTGCTACCAACCACCAGCGCGTTTATCGCGCGCCGTCCGATCGGTACGCGCACGAGCGCGCCGACTGGCAATGCTTCCTTCGAAAAATAGGTAAGCAACTGCATATCGGCCATGGGTAGTTTTACCACAGGAATGACGTCGAGAAGATACATAGGTTCTATTATCATAGGGCAATTTCTGGTAAAATGAAACGGTATGGAGCGCTATACCATCTGTGGAGTACGCATCGATAATGTCACGATGGATGAGGCGCTTTCGCGTGCGGAAAAAATGGTCCTTTCCGGAGGGCCACACGCGATATTTTCTGCTAATCCTGAAATTGTCCTTACGGGGTCACGGAATGTCGAATTGAGGGACTTGCTCAATACGGGCGACTTGGTACTGCCCGATGGTATCGGCATAGTGCTGGTGGGGCGTTTACTTGGAATGCCGTTTCACGGGCGCGTGGCTGGTGTCGATTTTATGGAAGCACTTTGCGCGCGCGCGGCGACGCAAGGGTGGCCTGTGTTTTTCCTTGGCGGGAGAAACAACGTGGCAGAGCGCACGTCTGTATATATGCGTCGTGTCTTTCCGTCGCTTCGCGTCGCGGGATGGTCGGAAGATACCGCCATAGAAGCGATCGGCGACAGCATCCGTCAGGCAGATATCATATTTGTCGCGCTCGGCGCACCGAAGCAGGAAGAGTGGATACGCGATAACATGCACAAACTTTCGCACGCGAAATGTATGGTTGCGATTGGCGGTGCATTTGATATGATTGCGGGAGACATTCCGCGCGCTCCTGCATTTTTGCGAGCATGGGGGTTTGAATGGCTGTGGAGGTTATATCGGGAGCCGGTGAAGCGGTGGCACCGTATTTTTTATGCAGTACTAGTATTTCCGATACACGCAATTATGTGGCACACGAAGAAAACAAAAACACAATGAAACGATATATAAAAATATTTATTATGGTATGTGTCGCGCTCGCGCCGTATATGTCTTTTGCGCAGACGTATTCCGATTCCGACCTTCCGCTTATTCTACCGCGGTCAATGTGGGAAAATTACCACGGGTTTTCTTCTACGATCGAGTGGGTGCCGGAAGATAAAAACGCGGAAACATTTAAAAACGATAATCCGAACGCGAATGATGCGATCCCTGATTATGCGCCGGTGGAGCGCATCGTGATCCACGATACCGGCTGTCCCGCAGCGAGCCCGAAGTGCAACGGCAACGCCGCGGACGCGCGCGATATCATTCAAAGCATCTATCGCAATCACGCGCAGGTGCGCGGATGGGGCGATATCGGATATCACTATATCATTGATAGGCAGGGGAATATTTACGAAGCGAAATTCGGCGGCAACGGTACGCGTGGTGCGCACGTCTATGATTCAAAAACGTGCAGGAATTTCAATGTAGGCACCGTCGGTATTTCATTGCTGGGGAATTACGGGGCAGCCGAAGTGCCTACCGCGGCATTTGATTCGCTCTCTAGGTTGGTCGGATGGTTGAGTGCGGTCAACGGCATTGATGCATCCGCAATGGCAAAAACAACCCCGGTATGGGCAAATCCCCGCATCAACGGAAAGTGCGATATCAGCTATGGCGGATATTCGGAAACGCACACCGGTCCCGTAGTTATCGGGCATGATGGTCTTGAAGCGGGAAATCCCGACCCAGGTACATTAGACAGGGTGCGTTTGCGCGTGGAAGCGAAAAAATGGCAAGACATCTACGCGTCGTATCTCTATACGATGCGCAATGAGAAACGAGTAGTGAAAATAGACGGAGGAGTTATTCAAGGAGTTGCCGACGATATCAGCGCGCTTGCATCGGCCCAAAGCATGCAAGTCCGCGTATTAAATGAAAACCAATTTTCGTTATTTCCCGAGCAGAACAAGACGATGCTTCCTGACGGAACATTGGTGAAGTCGCGCTCCCGCAACGATATTTTTCTTATCGAAGGAGGAAAGCGGCGCTACATCACCTCCGCGAAGCTTTTTCAAAAACTCGGTTATTCACTTGCGAAGGTTGGCGTCGTTTCAGACCGTGAACTTCTCGGATATGCAAAAGGAGAGACGATCGCGTTTCAGGACGGCACATTGCTTATGTCTGAAAAAGACAAAAAAATATATCTCGTCAAAGAAGGAGGAAAGCGATATATTATTTCTTCTAAAGCGTTCAGCCAGAACAAGTTCAAACAAAAAGATGTGATAGCCGTTCCCGAATACGAGCTTGAGGCATATCCAAGCACCGGTATTGTCGGCTTGCCGGAAGGAATGATTGTTTCTTCTTCCGCAAAAGCAAGCGCGCCCAACTATGTTATCGCCGATGGAGGAAAGAAGAAGATCCCGTCATGGGATATGTTCAAACGGTGGGGATTTTCCGTAAAAAAGATATCGGTCATCTCAAAGAAAGACCTTGACCTCTATCCTGACAAGGGCGAATTGCCGTATCCGGACGGCGCGCTTATCAGGCAGGAAGGGCGTCCGGAAATATATGCGGTATATAAAGGGAAGAAACATTGGATCACCGCGTACGAAACGTTGCAAAAATTAAAATTTAATCCTGCGCGCACGGCTGTGCTTGGCGCATCAGAGTTTAACGCATACGCACAAGGAGGAAATATTGTCGTCCCTGCCGATTGGACGACGATAAAAGCGGGCAAGTCCCTTGTAAGCGCACCGCTTCAAATAGCGGTAGCGCCGCAACCGGCGCCAACAGCCAGTCCCGCGGTGCAACAGTCCGCGCCGCTCTCACAGCTCGCGCAGGGACAAAACGCGGCGCACAGTATGCGCATCGCGCTGTTTAATACGGGCGAGAATGACGTGGTCATGGTGACTGCCGATGGCGCGTTTACGGTGAAAGCGGGCGTCGGAGGCGAAAAGGAGTATGCGGCGGGCGAAACGGCGACGGTTTCGTGGGGCGCTTCACGCGACACAAAATTCGTCCCCAAGGGTGTTGGAACGATATTTACCGTAAAGAGCTATGAATTGCTCAACTGGAACAAAACCGTGAATTTCAATATGTTCCGCGGTGCGCTTGAATTGCGTTATTCCCCGAAATCGAAAAAAGTATGGATGGTGAATGACATCTCACTCGACGATTATATTGCGGGACTTGGCGAAGCGCTTGAAACGGATAACCCCGAATATCAAAAGGCGTTTGCGATCGCGTCGCGAAGCTATGCGTTGTTCCATTTATTACGCGGGGGCAAATATGGTAGTGATGAAATATTTCATCTTAACAACACATCTTCAGATCAGGTGTATAAAGGATATTCATGGGAAAAATATGCGCCGAAGCTTGCCGGTGCCGCGCGTGCGACCGCGGGCGAGGTCATGAAATATAGTGGTAACGTCGTACGCGCGGTGTATTCATCTGATTCCGGCGGAGTTACGAGAAACGCATGTACCTATTTTGGAAAGGAATTTTGTACGCCTGACTACGGGTATCTTGCCGGCAACGTAAAAGATCCGGAAGGAACGATCCGTCGGGACGCAAGCGTGCAGAGCGCGAGCCACGGCGTTGGTATGTCCGCCACCGGTGCGCGACGGCTCGCGGAGCTCGGCAAAACAAGCAAAGAAATACTCGCGTATTATTACCTCGGCGTAAGCATCGAAAAGATATATTAAGCATGCCGAAAGTCGCCGTCATCGTACTCAACTATAACGGAACCGCAGACACGCTTGAGTGTCTACGGTCGCTTATGCGCTCTCCATATCAGAATATGTCGGTTGTTCTTGTTGATAACGCATCGCGAGACGCCGATGCGCTTGCGCGCGCCGTACATGATGAATTTCCGCGAGTTCATTTCCTTCCGTGTGCGGAAAATACCGGCTTCTCCGGAGGGAATAATGCGGGCATCCGATACTCGCTTGAGCACGGGAGCGAGTATGTTTTGCTGTTGAACAACGACACGACGGTTGCTCCTGATCTCATCGAAAAAATGGTCGCCGCAATGCACAGCGATCCGCATATCGGCATTGTCGGCGCAAAGATCTATTTTTATGCTGAACCGGATATTATCTGGTATAATGGCGCCGATTTCTCATGGATCGATGGCGGCAAGCATTTTCACCTTGGAGAGCGCGATGCCGACCCGAAACAACAGGCGGTAATTCCTACGCCATTTGTTACGGGATGCGCGATGCTCATTTCCAAGGCTGTTATTGAAAAGATCGGGCTGTTGGAAGAATCGTTCTTTATGTATTATGAAGACATTGATTATTGTCTTCGCGCCCGCCGAGCGGGGTTTGAGTCGTGCGTCGCCCAAGGCGCGCATGTGTGGCACAAGATTTCGCGTTCCGCAAAAGGCATGGGTACGCCGCGCATGCATTATTATCATGTGCGCAACGCGCTTCTGCTCACCTCGCGCAACGCGCCACTATTCATGAAAACGACAGTGTATGCGTGGAGCGTGCTTCATTATATGAGGCAGATCATAAAGCGTGCGCTTGTGCCGCGTACGCGCGATATATCTGCAATGATCATGCGCGGCATTACGGATTTTTATACAGGGAAATTCGCTCTTAAGATAATTAGCATTATCTTCACCGTTA
>JBBTYM010000004.1:0-2299 GCA_038061765.1 Patescibacteria group bacterium | reverse complement strand
ATATGGGAGTATTGGTGGTCACCGACCTCCTCCTCCCGCAGATGAGCATTGCAAGCGTGAGCGCGCTGTTTCTCGCGACATTGCTGGTGAGCGCGGTAAACTTCGCGACGCATATCGTGTTTCGAAAATAGGAATGCGAGAGCGGACATTCCTTCTCTTGCCCTGTTTTCTATTTACTAATTTCTAAATTCTCGTGTTTATGATGTGGTTTAATATCGGGTTGATCGTAATATCGGTGTTGTTTGTTATCACGGTGCTTTTACAGCAACGTGGGGAAGGTATTTCAACAGCATTTGGTGGAAGTGGTGGTGGCGCGTACCACACGAAACGCGGGCTGGAACGCGTGATCTTTTTTGCAACAATTATCCTTGCTGTTTTATTCATCGGAGGCGCATTCATACGGCTGTTGCTCTAGAACTAATCTCAATACTAATTCCAAGCAGCGTTCTGGAAAAGGTATTAAGATTGGTGCTGCGACAGCGGGCTATTAACTCGAACAGAGATTATTACGAGATTTCAAAACTTCAGATGGCCATCGTGGCCACAGTGGCGTGAATTGCCGCGCGTACTTACTGCGAAAGAACGATATGGCACACTTGGGCTGTGCGTACTTGTCGTCGCGTTCGGCGTTGCATGGGTATGGGCGGGATACATCGAAAGCACCGACGCTATTCCGGCGCGCGGAGGCACCTACAGCGAAGCATTGGTCGGCGAACCGCAATTCATCAACCCGCTTCTATTAGGCATCAATGACACGGATAAAGATATCGCCGCGCTTGTGTATTCAGGGCTGATGAAATACGACACGAACGGAAACATCGTCCCCGACCTTGCGGAGCGCTACGAGATATCGCAGGACGGCAAAGAATATACATTCTCTCTCCGACGCAATGCAGAATGGCACGACGGAGGAACCGTAACCGCAGATGACGTTGTATTCACCTTTTCTGCGATCCTTGACCCTGATTACGGGAGTCCGCAACGCGCAAGTTTGCAAAGTATCAAGGTAGAGAAGGTCGATGACTATACGGTAAAGCTGATACTCCCCTACCCGTACTCGCAATTTCTTGAACGTCTTACCATCGGCATTGTGCCGAAACACACGTGGGAGAATATCAGCCCGCAGAACATCAATCTTGCGGAAGCAAATCTGATGCCGATAGGATCGGGCCCGTATCGGTTTGAAAAATTCATCAAGGATAAATACGGACATATCGTGTCTTTTTCGCTTACCGCGCATCCGCGATACCATAACGGCGCGCCGCTTGTCACCGCGTTCGATTTCTTCTTTTACAGCACAAGTGATGAAGCACTGAAGGCATACCAGAGAAAAGACGTGATGGCGATCGGCGGCATGCCACCGCGGCAAAAAAGCGAGCTTGAACGGCGCGGGATGAACATCTATACGATGGATGTCCCGAAATATTTTGCGGTGTTTTTCAACCAAAGCCGCAGTAAAGCGCTCGCCGATAAAAATGTACGCATCGCGTTGAGCACGGCAACCGATAAAACAACGATCGCGCAAGGGATACTCAACGATATTTCGGCGATCATCGACTCTCCGATCCTGCCGTGGCTTGTCGGGTATAACCCCGACGTGAAAAAATATGCATATGATGCCGATGCCGCACGCGCAACACTTGAAAACGCAGGGTGGAAAGACGCCAACAATGACGGCGTGCGAGAAAAAACGATCGGCAAAGATAAAGAAGCGACACTCCTTGAGATCACGCTCGTTACTTCCGATCTCCCCGACCTTATCCAAACAGGCGAAATGCTCAAAAGACAATGGGAAGCGGTTGGCGCGAAGGTGAATCTTGAAACATACACGATCGATGAATTGAAACAACAGGTCATCAAACAGCGGAGATACGAGGCGTTATTGTTTGGTGAGGCGCTTTCACATGCTCCCGACCCGTATTTATTCTGGCATTCTTCGCAAAAGCGCGACCCGGGCCTGAATCTCGCGCTCTACGACAATAAAAGCACGGATGCCATGCTTGAAACGATACGGGCATCATTGAACGAGGACGAGCGGATCGGCAGTTTAAAAAAGTTCCAAGAGACACTCGCCGAGGAGATTCCCGCGCTGTTTTTGTATTCCCCGCGTTATCTGTACGCAGTAAGCAATGATGTAAAAAACATAACAGTAGTACACATCAGCGCGCCATCGCGGCGCTTTACCGCAATTGAAAAGTGGTATATCAAAACAACACGCGTACCGAAAGCACAGTAAAAAATATCGCTCGGGTGGCGGAACCGGCAGACGCACTGGCTTCAGGAGCCAGCGATCGCAAGA
>JBBTYM010000003.1:0-2851 GCA_038061765.1 Patescibacteria group bacterium | reverse complement strand
ACAAACGGGTGTTGGGGAAGTATTAAGCCATTGCTTGAAGGTTGATTTCTGGGATGTCGATGAAATGGCCGCAAAGATCCTTGCGGTGGTGCGCTACCGGGAGCTGGGGCAGTGCCTGTCTGATAACGGACACCAAGAGGTGTCGCGGTTCAGTTGGGGTTCGGTCGCCGAGCGGTGTTTGGGTCTGTATCGTTCTCTCGCGCCTTTCGGCGCATAATTTTATATGCCAAGCGTTTGTTTTTATTTCCAAGTGCATCAGCCGTTCCGGGTAAAGCGATACCCTATTTTTAGCATTGGGAGCGCCCACGAATATTTCAATGATGACTCGGAAAGTAAGACAAATAATAAAAAAATATTTCAAAAAGTTGCGGCAAAGTGCTACTTGCCGGCAAACCGCATTCTGCTTGAGTGTCTTCGCGCGCACCCGGAGTTTCGCGTGAGTTTCTCGCTTTCCGGGGTATTTCTTGAGCAGGCGGAGCAGTACGGGCCGGAAGTACTCAATTCGTTCTATCAACTCGCAAAAACCGGACAGGTGGAGTTTTTATCCGAAACATATTATCACTCGCTTGCGGCGCTGTATTCGTTCGACGAATTCAAAAAGCAGGTGGTGATGCACCGCGATATCATAGAAAAATTCTTCGGAGCGCGCCCGCGCGTGTTTCGCAATACGGAGCTTATTTACAATAACGAGATAGCGGGGTGGGCAGAACAACTCGGGTTTAAGGGAATACTTGCGGAAGGGGTGGATGACGTGCTTGGGTGGCGGAGTCCTAACTTCGTGTATGCGCCCAAGGACGCGCAAGCGATCAAGGTGTTGCTGAAGAACTATCGTCTTTCTGATGATGTGGCGTTTCGCTTTTCGTCGCGCGAATGGGCTGAGTGGCCGCTTGACGCGAAAAAATTCGCCACATGGATATCTGAACATAACGGTAGTGGCGAAGTGGTCAATCTTTTCATGGATTACGAAACGTTCGGCGAACACCAGTGGGAGAGTACGGGTATTTTTGATTTCCTGCGAGATCTCCCCCGCGAGGTGCTTGCGCACAAAGATAATGATTTTAAAACACCGTCAGAGGTCCTTGCCGCGTATCCCGCGCGCGACACGTTTGATGTGGAGCGGCATATTTCATGGGCGGACGTGGAACGCGATCTTTCCGCGTGGCGGTCAAATGCCATGCAGCATGCGGCACTCGATGCCATTTATGCGCTTGAGCATGATGTTCTTGCAAGTAATGATGTGCGTCTGATCGCGGATTGGCGGCGGATGCAGACGTCAGACCATTTTTATTATATGTGCACGAAATGGTTTGCGGATGGCGATGTGCATAAATACTTCAATCCGTACGAATCGCCGTATGATGCGTTCATTTCATATATGAATGCGTTCAATGATTTAAAGACAAGAGTGACTCAAAAGGTCGTCCCATCACAGAATACTATGGTATAATGCATATATGAGATTAACAAAAACAACTGCGCGCGACATTCTCCGCCAGGTAGAAGGCGAAGAGCGTTTTTTTAACGCAGACGGAAATGTGTTTGGGGGCCTTGCCGAGTTTGACGCGGCGCTCTCGAGCATGCCACAAGAAGTGTTCAACAATCATTGCAACAGCCAGAAATGCGACTTCGCATCATGGATAGAAGGCGTCCTGCATGATACAGTGCTTGCAAAAGACATCCGTAAAGCCAATGGCGTTCGCGCGAAAATAGAGGCGCGCGTCAGCGAGCGGCTCACACAGCTTGCAAAGTATCGTTAAGCCCATTGTTTCATGGACGAATACGTTAAATCCGATTTTTTATTTGAAGTATCGTGGGAGGTCGCCAATAAGGTTGGCGGTATTCACACTGTAATCACCTCTAAGGCGAGGGAGATGGTTAATTTTTATGGCGCGGGGTACTTCATGGTCGGTCCTTATTTTGAAAATAAGCTCTTCGGCCAGTTTGAGCCGCAGCCCGTTCCGGCGTATTTCCAAAAAGCGTTCGAAGACGTAAAAAAGGACGGCGTGGTGGTGCATTTCGGCAAGTGGCTCATCGATGGCGAGCCATCGCTTATTTTACTTGAATTCAAGGACGTATTGCCGTATGTGAACGAGATCAAGCAAGAACTGTGGACCTTGAATGGCGTTGATTCGCTCGGGTCCGGGTTTGATTTTGACGAACCGGTCGCATGGGGGTATGCGGTCGGGAAGCTTTTGAAGCGTATCGCGGCCGAGATGCCAAAAAAGAAATTGCTTGGTCATTTTCACGAATGGCTTGCCGCATCCGCGCTCGTGTACATCAAAAAAGAGAATCTGAACATCGCGACAGTGTTTACTACGCACGCGACCACGCTCGGGAGGAGCTTGGCGTCGCGTGGCGTCGATTTTTATTCGAACTTTTCGAGCATTGATCCCGAAAAAGAAGCGCGTGTGAATTTTGTCCAGCACAAGCACCAGCTTGAGCGAGCCGCGGTCGCCATCGCGGATATTTTTACGACCGTCAGCCAGATCACCTCGCTTGAGGCGAAGTATTTTTTAGGCAAAGAAGCAGATGTGATCCTGCCCAACGGGCTTGATATCGAGAAGTTCCCTACGATCGAAGAGATTAACCGCAAGCACGGCATTCAGCGAAACAGGATCAGGAAGTTCCTGATGTATTATTTTTTTCCGTACTACAGCTTCGATGTGTCGCAGACGGTCATTATGTTTATCGGTGCGCGGTACGAGTTCCATAATAAGGGGATCGATGTGTACATTAAAGCGCTCGCGGAGCTTAACCGCCGTCTCATTGCATCGGGCAGTAAAAAAACGGTCGTGAGCTTCTTTTGGGTGCCGGCCGAAGTGCTTGGCATCAATGAAAAACTTACGCGCTC
>JBBTYM010000002.1:0-1005 GCA_038061765.1 Patescibacteria group bacterium | reverse complement strand
GACCGTATCACTTTTTGAAATGTTCGGAATGTTTCTATAATACTCTTTTGGCCTGAATGTTTTTTCATCCCGCTTTAGACCAATGAAGCCGACGCGCGCTTCTCTGAAAGCATCGATGAAAGCGGGCAGGAGCGCGAGTCCCGCGCGAAGAATTGGCACCAATATGATATTCTTTTCTTTTTTGTACAGCCGTCGAGAAACTTCTTTTGCTAAAATGTCTGCGATTTCGTCGGCGGCCTTGCGAAACTCCCCCGTCGAAGTTTTTTTATTGCGCAAGATAAGAAGTGGAGCGTGCATAAATGGTATACTCATTGTATGTTATCTTCACACATTTTCAAAGACCGCACGGAAGCGGGCAACCAACTTGCCGCAATCCTCGCTAAATTCAAGGGTTCAAATGCAATCGTCCTCGCGCTCCCCCGCGGCGGTGTCATTGTCGCAAAAGAGATCTCGCGTGCGCTTGACCTCCCCCTCGACATCATCGTCACGCGCAAGATCGGCGCGCCGGAAAACGACGAGTACGCGATCGGCGCCATCGACATAGAAGGTGATGGTGTCTTCAATGAAAGCGAAAAAGCGCGCATAGACAAAAAATGGCTCGAACACAAAATACTCGCAGAGAAAAAAGAAGCGGAGCGGAGATGGAACACCTACCGCAAAGGCAGAGGTCCGCTCAAACTCCTCGGCAAGACCGCCATCATCGTCGACGACGGCATCGCGACCGGACTCACTATGGAAGTCGCCATCGACTATGCGAAACGGCAAGGCGCGCAAAAAGTCATCATAGCTGTCCCCGTCGCATCCCCCGACACCCTATACAAATTCAAAGATAAGGCGGAGATCTTCGCTCTCGAAACCCCCGCCTTTTTCAGCGCCGTCGGCGAATGGTACGAAAACTTCCCCCAGGTTTCCGACGAGGAGGTTGTTGTAGCCCTTGCGTCCTAAACCCCATTATGATAGTATATCGCCTATGTCTACGGTAAACGCAGAAGTCAAGAAAAATAA
>JBBTYM010000001.1:0-2725 GCA_038061765.1 Patescibacteria group bacterium | reverse complement strand
TGACTAACAGAAGCGCCGAAGAGATTTGTCTCATTTAAAAGGAGTTTCAGTTTGCGCAGGAAAAACACCAAAACGAGGGCCGCTACTCCGGCGAGCCGTATTTTGTGCACCCGTACGCCGTCGCCAAAACGCTTGCCGAAATGCACTTGGATACAAATACCGTTGTCGCGGGACTTCTGCATGATGTGTGCGAATCTGCTTCAGAAGAGGAAAAAGAAGCGCGCAAGAAGGAGATAGAAAAGAAATTCGGGAAAGATGTCTCATTCCTCGTAGAGGGCGTCACCAAGCTCGGCAAACTTCGCGCACACGGCGAAGAACGATATCTGGAGAATATGCGTAGAATGTTCCTTTCTATCGCGCAAGATGTCCGCGTCGTACTCATCCGACTTGCCGACCGCCTCCATAATATGCAAACGCTTAGTGCGGTGCCGCAACACAAACAAAAGCGCATCGCGGATGAAACGCTTGAGATCTATGCGCCGCTTGCTGGCCGCCTCGGTATGGGAAAGCTCAAAGGCGAACTCGAGGACCTTTCGTTCCCCTATTCTTATCCGAAAGAATACGACGCGCTTATCGATAAAATAAAAACGCGCCGCGAACATAAGGAGGTGTATCTCGCAAAAGTGAAATACAAACTCTCGGAAGAATTTAAAAAAGCGAAGATTCCCGTGGTATCGATAGACGCCCGCGTAAAACATATTTTCAGTTTGCATCGAAAACTGCAAAAACACAGCAATAATCTGGATGAGATCTATGATATCGTCGCGCTCCGCGTCATTGTAAAAAACATTGAGGACTGCTATGCGGTGCTCGGCATTATTCACAAACTGTGGCGGCCGCTACCGGGAAAGATAAAAGATTACATCGCCCTCCCGAAACCGAACGGCTATCAAAGCATCCATACCACAGTATTTTGCCTTGACGGTGAGATCACTGAATTCCAGATCAGGACGGAAAAAATGCACGATGAAGCGGAACACGGTATCGCGGCGCACTGGATCTACAAGCACCAAGGAAAGCCAAAAGCGGGCGGTGCGGTAAGTAAAAGTTTAAAATGGATCGCACAAATTCGAGAATGGCAAAACGAGGCAGAGGGCACGAAAGAGTTTTTAGAAAATCTGAAGATCGATGTGTTTAAAAACAGGATATTCGTCTTCACCCCCACGGGCGACGTCATTGATCTTCCCGAAGGCGCGACACCAATCGATTTCGCCTATCTCGTCCATTCGGAAATCGGCAACCATTGCGCCGGCGCGAAAGTAAACAACAAAATGATATCGCTTGATCATCCGTTGAAAAATGGCGACAAGTGCGAGATCATCGTCCGAAAAAGCAAAAAGCCATCACGGTCATGGCTTTCGTTCGTAAAAACGAACTATGCAAAAAGCAAGATCAGGGTAGCACTTGAGAAGAAATAAAACTTCTATTCCCCCGTTATCTTGCGCACGATATTACGCAGGTCCTCGTTTGAAAAATACTTAATGACGACCTTTCCGCCGTCGCTCACGTGCTTGCCCGGCTCGATCGTCACTTTCGTACCAAGATGCGCCTCGAGCTTCACTACCATGTCTTTGGTCAGCGCATTGAGCGTTAATGCCGACTTGCTCGGCGTGCTTTTGTATTTACGCGCGGCGACTTCCGCATGACGCGCCGAAAGCTTCAATTCTTTGATCTCTTTCCATAGTTTCAGCCGCAGTTCATCGGTCGGAAGAGCGAGGATCGCGCGCGCGTGATTCTCCGAAAGCATTTCATTCTTGATATCTTCCTGGATCGGCTGGGGAAGCGTGAGCAAGCGCATCGTATTCCCCACCGACTGCCTGCTTTTACCGATCTTCTTGCCGATATTTTCCTGCTCCATCCCGTATTCATCTACCAGTCGACGATATGCCTGCGCAAGCTCGATCGGATTCAAATTTTCACGCTGGATGTTTTCGAGCACCGCGAGCCGTAGATTTTCCTGATCGGTCGGAAGATCGCGGATAAGCGCGGGAATTTCTTTCATTCCCGCCAGCTTCGATGCGCGCCATCGCCGCTCGCCTGTGAGGATCTGAAAGCGTGGCGTAGTCCCATCGTTTTGCACGCGCGAAACGATGATCGGTTGCAGCACGCCGCTTTCTTTTATCGATGTGGCGAGATCCTGCAATGCCTCATCGTTAAAACTCTTGCGCGGTTGCAGCGGATTCGGTTGGATCTGATTTACGGAAAGATAAAACACCGTGTCCCGATGCTCCGAGGTCGCCGCAGGAATCATTTTTTCTCCTGCTGGGACCGCCGATGGTTGCTTTGGTTGAATAAGTGAAGAAAGTCCTCTCCCGAGTGCCATAGATAGTATGTTTAACTTTTAATATATAACCATTCTGTCACCCGTCAGGTAGTCCGCTTCAATTCCAGTATCTCTTTTGCGAAATTTTTATATGCGAGCCCGCCCTGTGACCACCATTTGTACTCCATGATCGTCTTGCCGTAACTGGGCGCTTCCGCGAGCGACACGGAACGCGGGATCACCGATGCAAACACATGCGCGGGAAAATTCTTCCGCACCTCGCTCTCCACCTCTTGAGAAAGTTTATTGCGCTTATCGTACATCGTGAGCACCGCACCCATGACCGATATCGTGGGGCTGATGTGTTCGCGCACCAGCTCGATCGTACGCAATAACTGTGAAAGCCCTTCGAGCGCGTGGTATTCGCATTGCACCGGAATAACTACCTGCTGTGCCGCAACC